>CAMVMQ010000008.1 GCA_947168625.1 uncultured Caryophanales bacterium | reverse complement strand
AATAAAATTACTGAGGAGCAATCTCAGTAATTTTTATTTAAATAATTCTTTATAAACATCTTCATAGTCTTCAACTAAAATAATATTAAGTTTATCTTTAACCTCACTTGGAAGACCCGCTAAATCTTTTGAAGAACCAAGTGGTAAATAAACAGTATCAATACCATTAGTAACAGCACTTATAAGTTTTTCTTTAAGACCACCTACAGGTAATATTTTACCTCTCAAAGTAATTTCTCCAGTCATTGATACTTTATTACTAATAATTTTATTCTTTAGCAAACTAAGAATAGCGGTAACAATCGTAACACCTGCTGATGGACCATCTTTAGGAGTACTACCCTCTTCTATATGAAAATGAAAATCACTCTCTTCAAAAATCTTATAATCTATTTTAAATCTAGAATTATTAGCCTTAATATATGATAGTGCAATATAAATACTTTCCTTTATAACCTCTCCCAATGCTCCAGTTAAAGTAACATTTCCCTTACCAGGATACAAAGTACAAGTAACCTTAAGAATAGAGCCACCATAATACGTATAAGCAAGACCATTTATAATACCAGTCTTATTATTCTCATCATTAGCAGTCAAATTATATTTAAGAGGTCCAAGATACATCTCTACATCGCCAACACCAATTTCACATTTCTTATTCTTATTACCTGAGATAATAGCCTTACGAATAATTGAATCTATTTGACGATATAAATCTCTAGCACCTGCTTCTTTTGTATAAGAAGTAATAATCTTTTCAATAGCCTCATCAGTAAATTTAATATTCTTTACCCTATATTCATCAAGCAAAATAGGTATTAAATGTCCCTTAGCAATATTAATTTTCTCATATATTGTATAACTTGACAGTTCAATAATCTCAAGCCTATCTAAAAGAGGAGATGGAACACTAGATATATTGTTTGCCGTAAGTATAAAAAGCACCTTTGATAAATCAAATTCTTCTTCAATATAATTATCACAAAACTTATTATTCTGCTCTCTATCTAATATTTCTAATAGTGCAGAAGCAGGATCTCCTTTATAGTCTTTGGTAAGTTTATCAACCTCATCAATAAGGAAAACAGGATTCATTGTTTTAGCTTTCTTCATTTGCTGAATAATCTTACCAGGAGAAGCCCCAACATAAGTTCTTCTATGTCCTAATATCTCAGCCTCATCATTAATACCACCTAAAGACACCTTAACAAAATCTCTTCCCAAAGCCTTTGCTATCGAACTAGCAAGAGAAGTCTTACCAACACCGGGTGGCCCAACTAAACAAATAATTGGACTAGATGAAGAATTAGTCTTCTTCTTAACAGCAATATATTCAATAATTCTTTTCTTAACAGTCTCTAACCCAAAATGAGAAGAATTAAGAGTCTCCTCTATCCTCTTAACATCAGTAATATCTTCAGATTCATTATTCCAAGGAAGAGATAGAAGCCAATCAATATATGTTCTAATAGTGGTAACTTCAGGAGATGCAGGACTAGTAAGAGAATACCTATCAATTTCCTCATTAAGTCTTCGAATAATATTACTAGGAAGACTAAGTTCACTCATTCTTTTTCTAATCTTATTAATATCATCTTCCTTTATATCAACCTCACCAAGTTCTTCTTTAATAAGTTTAATCTTTTCTTTTAACATATACTCTCTTTGTTCTTCCTCCATCTTAACCTTAAGAGAGTCCTCTATCTCATTTTCTAACTTAACTGTCTCTATTTCTTTCGTTAAATCAGAAATAATCTTTCTAATTCTATCCATTGGATTAACCATTTCAACATATTTAATTAATTCCATATAATCTAAAGGTAGTTCAGAGACAATAATATCAGATAGCTTACTAATACTTTTTACATCACTAATTCTTCCAAGTACAGTATTAGACATATAAGAAGAAATATCAATATATTCATCTAATTTACGATATAAAACCCTTTTTAAAGCACTAGCTTCTACCTCATTATAATCATACTCTTTTGTTGGAATAACAAAAGAACTAATACCACTATCTGTTTCAACATAATTAACTATTTCAACCCTATCAATGCCAGTTATAACTACTCTAATTGTTCCGTTAGGAAGAACTATTTTAGACTTAATTTTACCTAAAATAGCATATTTAGGTAAACTATTAAGATCAGGATTTTCCTCTAATCTATCTATTAAATTAACTAAAAGAAGATGACCATCATGATACTTTTCAGCATCAATAAGAACCTCTTTATCCTTATCAGTAGTAAATTCTAACCTAATATCATTAAAAGGAAGTAAAACTTCGTTTCTTAAGTAAATTATCGGTAAGTTAGTAATAGTCATAATAACGCCTCCAAGTAAAAAAGTACCCAATAAAATATACAAATTATATTGGATACATCACTTCCTTTCCTTGAGTATTTATATTATCATAAAATAAAAATATATCAAGTATTTTTTGATATATTTTTTTATTTTTTATACGCTATTCGCTAACCCGAATTAACTATCGTTAATTCTCCATATTCTAGTACTTATTATAATTTACACCAGATGAATATTTTAATGTAATAACTAATTATTATTCTAAAATTATCTATAAAAATAATAAATTTTGTTTATCATGATGCAAATATAAGTTTAATCATGAAAAGTCATATTACGAACAATATAATTACCATTATCTTTAACTAAAGTAATATCTCCTAGTACATATTTAAAATTGCTATTTAAACAATTATTTAGACTATTGACAGAACATCTACTATCATCAGTAAGCTTATCACTGTCAATATATTCGTATACAATTCTTAAAGCAACTTTATCAGTATTATCACTTACTACTTCAATATCATAATTTCCAGTATAATAAGTTATCCATCCCTTACCAGAGTAATTACGACAATACAAATTACCATCTATTTCATAGTAGTTATCATACATCTTTGGATTATCAATGTCACCTAATTCTAATTTGACTTTAATTAAAGATTCATCCAAAAATGTTAGTAAATATTCCTTTAATTCATCTATTGTTTTAAACTTTGATTTAGCATAAACACCATCAAAAGTTGCTCCATCAGTATCTATCTTAATTGTTTTAGTACCAGTAGTATCCCCACAATAAACTAAAGTCTGATTATCTTCATAATATTTATTAGCCTTATCAATAACTTCTTTCATTTTCTTTAAAGAAGAACTATCTAATGAAGATTCCTTAATGTATTTAGAACATACATAACCAGTATAAGATTTAGCATGTCTTTGATAACTAACTCTGTACCATTTATTACAACTATCTGTTCCTTCAGTTTCTTCTAAAACTTCTACTTCCTTAAAACAAGAAAGTCCATCAATTACATCCCCATTAATAGAGTTTCGAACATTAAGAAGAGAAGTATTATCATCACATGAAACATAAGAAAACTTACTTCCCTTAGTATCTTCTCCTTCACCATTAACAACACTACTTTCTTCTTTGTTATTATTACTATCTTTATCATTAGTCTTTTCACTTTTATCAATAGTAAACAAAATAACTACTCCAATTACAAGTAATAAAGCAACTCCAAGTAAAATAATAAAAATATTCTTTTTATTTTTATCATTACGTCCAAATCTACTGTTTCTAATCACTTTATCCTCCATTATATCTTCATTTTCGTCTAACTTTAATTCCTCATTCTCAATTTCTTTTTCAATATCATCCATACTGATACCTCCTACCATAATAATATAATATATTGAAAAATATTTCAAGTTATAATATAAATTTTTCTTCTAATTATAAATAATTAAAAAGATGCTTATCAATAAGTATCTTTTTAATTATTTATGCATATTGTTCTAATCTAAGTTTATCAGCTACAGTTACAATAAACTCCGAGTTAGTAGGCTTTGCTTTATCAATATCAACACTATGCCCAAAAACCTCTTCCATAAAATCTAAATCTCCTCTATTCCAAGATACCTCAATGGCATGTCTAATAGCTCTCTCAACTCTTGATACTGTAGTATCAAATTTTTTCGCTAGTTCAGGATATAATTCCTTAGTTATACCCCCTACCATATCCGGACTAGTATATACCATTGATATAGCTTCTCTAATATATTGATACCCTTTTATATGAGAAGGCATCCCAAGTTCATGAAGCATATTACTAATAGATATCTGAAGATTACTACTAAAAAGATTAATACTCCTAGAACTCTTTGCATCATCAAAAGACTCCAAAATCTTCTCTTCTAAATCAGCTAAACTAAAAGGTTTTAATATATAGTAGTTTATCCCATATTCACTTACTTTCCTAATCGTATCAGGAGCATTATAAGAAGTACATACAATAATATTTTCATTTCTATTTTCTTTTTTAAGTTCTTTTAGAACACCCATACCATCTTTCTTTGGCATAATTAAATCAAGTATAATTAGATCATATTTTAAATTGCCTTCCCTTATAATTTCCAGTCCTTCTTCACCGTCAAATGCTTTACCTACAATTTCAATACGCGAACTATCTTCAAAATAATCCTCAACCATTCCCACTAAATTGACATTATCATCAATCATTAGTATTTTAATCTTTTCCATATCTTACCCTTCTTTCTTTACTATACCATTGTACTAAAGTCTAAAAGCAAAATATGTCGAATTATATTCTTGATTTAAAAAAAATAGAGAAATATCCTACATACTTCTCTATGAAATATTATTAATTATTTTATGTACCTCTTTTATATCTGAAGATATACTACCAATAACAACACCATTTATACTATCTATTTTTAAGATATCCCTAACATTGTTAGAATTTACTCCTCCTCCATATAACAAATTTGGCTTTTTATGATATTTATCTTCTAAATACTTTGAAATAAATTCTGTAACTTCACTTATTTTTTCGACATTAGGAAGTGTACCTGATTGCGTAGCATATTCAGGTTCATAAACAAAGATAATAAACTGAATATTTTCAACTTCCCTAAGATAAGCATCAAGTTTTTGTGGAATAACTTCTCGATAATTTTCATCAATCGCCTCCCCAAAAAACAAAATAGGAAAGATATTAGCATCTAATATTGCAAGTAACTTTTCATTGATTACCATGCTATTTTCATGTCTTTCTGAGTGACCTACTATTGAGTATTCAACACCTAAAGACTTTAACTGATCAGTTGATATCTCACCTGTAATATTTTCATCTAACTTAGCGCAAACATCTTGACTACCAACAGGATAATCAGAGTTATTTAAAAATGCTTCTAAAAAAATATTTGATGGACATACTACAATATCATTTTCTGTCTCAATATTATTTAATTGTTCAATATAATGATAAACATCATCATATAACATACTCATCTTATGATTCAGTACTATTATCTTTTTCATAAACTCTCCTCCTTCCCCAATGCAAAGCAATTAAACCTCCTACTACTAATGGAATATAATAAGTAACAAATCTCCAAATGAGCATATAAGCCATTATATCATTTTCGTTAATTAAATTTGTAAACAAGTAGATAAAACAATATTCAGCAGCTCCACTATTACCAGGAGTAACCACTAGTAAACACATCATCTTAGCATAAGTCGCAAGAATAAACAAATTAATAAAACTAATATCCTTAATATGCATCGCTCTAGCTATTGGCCAAGCAGCAATTATAAGGAAAAGCAATGACAATATATTATAAATAATTAACTGCCAAAATAAATTCTTATCTTGACGAAGTTTCGTAGCTCCATCATCAAACTTCTCCAAAAACTCATCAATTTTCTCTCTTGATTTATCTATATCTTTAAGTACTCTAATCTTACCAAGTATATCAATACCCTTATGAAGAATAAAATCCTTAACTTTTCTATTGTAAGTTATAAGAAAACATCCACCTAATAAAACAGAATTAACAATAAAATTTAAAGTAACAGTACTACCAACAAAAGTAGAATCAACAACAATACCCGTAAATAAATTAAGTATAACAGCAACAAAATTAACCACTAGTAATGATAATAAATACAAGATAAACTTCTGCATTTGTATACTAGATGAACCACCATAAGATAATCCACTCTGTTTCAAATAAAAAACTTCAAAAGCTTCTCCACCAACACTACTAGGAGTTATTCCAGCAAAAAAAGGATATATTAAAGAAACCTGTATAATTTTATTCTTACTGATATTCTTATTCTCTCTAACTCCCAAAGCATACGTAGTAATACCAATAAAATATTTCGATAAGAAAACAAAACCAATACCCACTATTAACCAAAGTATATTAACCTTTAATAAATTACGTATTATTTCAGCCAAATCATCCTTTAAGGCAAAGAATAATACACCCACAAATAAGATAAGAACAAATACTAAATATACCTTAATTTTGTTTTTTTGCATCATCAATCACTTCAATTCCTTCCAATTTTCTTTCTTCTAAATATTTCATTGTAGCACCACCACCTGTTGATACATGATAAAACATTCCATCATAACCAAGTTTATTGACAGCGGAAGCCGAGTCTCCTCCTCCTATAACTGTCTTAATCTTATATTCTCCTAAAATATTAAATATTTTTCTTGTTCCTTTAGCATACCTCTTATCCTCAAATATTCCCATTGGTCCATTCAAAATAACTCTTTTAGCATCCTTAAGTTCTTTTCTAAACAATCTAATAGTTTTAGGGCCAATATCCATACCTTTATCATTTTTATTGAGTTCATCTAGTTCTTTATTACCATCTTCACATACAAAGTCTAACGGCAAAACTATTTTATCTTTATAATCATCTAATACTTTTTTACAATTAATTAAATTATCCATAGACACTAAATCATCGTTAATATCATAACCTAATACCTTTAAAAAAGTAAATGACATAGCTCCCCCTATTAAAAGCTTATCACTAATCTTAACTAAACTCTCTATTAATCCCAATTTATCATCTATTTTCTTACCACCAAGTACAGTAATAAAAGGATGTGTATTAGACATAAGAACATTATCAATCTTCTTAATTTCTCTTTCTACTAAAAAACCAATACCACTAGGTAAATACTTAGGAATTCCAGTAACTGAAGCATGATTACGATGACAAGAAGCATAAGCATCATTAATAAAAATATCTCCTAAACTTGCCCAGTACTTAGAAAGCTCTTCATCACAATTTGATTCCTTATTTCCATCAATATCTTCAAATCTAGTATTTTCAATAAGTAAAATATCTCCAGTTTTCAAATTATTTACCATCTCAGTAAGCTCTTTACCTCTAGTAGATGGCGAAAATAATATCTTTCTTTTTAGTAAATTACTCAATAATTCTGCCACTGGATATAGACTATTACAATCTTTATCTTTACTTTCTTTAACCCTTCCCAAGTGTGATAAAAGAATAACTTTAGCTCCATTATTTAGAGCATATGATATCGTTCTTATACTAGCCCTAACTCTTGTATCATCTAAAATAATCCCGTTATCCATTGGAACATTATAATCACATCTTATAATAACTCTTTTACCATTTAAATCATAATCTCTAATCGTCTTTTTCATATTCATTACCTAGTTAATATTCTATCACATTTAAATTTATTAGTCTATATCTAAATACAATTTAATAAAATATAATAAGGATGGAATATGGATAATATAATTGAATACTATTACAACTTAAAAGTTAATAATTTAAAAAAAAAAGAAAACAACTACACCTTTACCTCAAATAGCAATCATTTTGTTTTAAAAGAAATAAAAAATCCAAATAACATAAATACCATTTATAATCTAATTAATATTCCAAGTATTAATAAAATAATCCCAAATAGAGATAGAAGTCTTTTTTCTAATATTGAAAATAAACTATATGTCATGCTACTAGTAGAAAAAAATAATAATATTACTCTATCTAATATATCAAATCTATCAAATATTATAATAAGCCCACTAAAAGAATTAGAAAGAAACAATTGGGAACTATTATGGGAACAGAGAATTGATTTTCTAGAAGAATATCTATCCCAAAACAGCAGTAAATATCCCATATTAAGAGAAAGTGCAAATTATTATATTGGAATGTCAGAAAACGCTATCTCTTATCTCATTAACACTAAAAGAGAAGCACCTAAAGATGAATACCTAGATAGAAAAACATTATCCCACATAACCTTTCAAGATTCTCTTTATGACCCCTTTAATATCATCTTTGACCATAAAGCAAGAGATTTATCTGAATATATAAAACTATCTTTTTTTCAAAAAAATAACAATATTTATAAAGAACTAGATAATTATTTTAAGCATAATCATTTTTCAAAATACGGAATACAAGTACTATATTCAAGATTATTATATCCATCTTTTTATTTTCATGCATTTGATAAAATAATCGAAAAAAAAATACCAGAAACATTTCTAAATAAATTAATAGCAGAAACAAATGCTTATGAAATATATCTTTATAATATCCACCTATATCTATCTAAATATTATCCTTTACCACTACCATTATGGCTCAAAAAAAAATGAAGAAATTAATCCTCATTTACAACTTTAATAACTTCAGGTACCTCATTAATTAATGCACTTTCGATACCATCTTCAAGTGTTGCATCAGCAAGTTCACAGTTAGAGCAGGCTCCAGTTAGCGAAACATAAACAACACCATTTTCAAATCTATTAAATTTAACTGAACCGCCATCATTTTCTAAATAAGGTCTAATTCTATCCAAGACCTCTTTTATTTTATCAACTATTTCTTTATTATCCATAATATCCTTCTTTCAAATAATATTCTATCAAATAATTACTAAAATAGCAATTATTATAAAGTTGAAAAAACTAATTACTAACAAAACTACCAAATATTTTAAATACTCCCTCAATACCTTTTTTTAATGCTCTATTAACACCCATTGATACCCTATTAGTTCCTCTCGTTAAAGAAGTACTATAATCCTTAGTTTCCGATACAACATAATCCTCAAGTAATACATCCTTTCCCTCATTTATATCACTTTCAAACCTTTTCATTGCCTCACTAGTAAGAATAGTTCTATTTTGCAAATTATATTCGTAGTAACCACTAACCTCAATAATATAAGAAATAAGAAAAGAAATAAAAGCAATAACAAATAAACCTTTAAATAATTTCTTCCTATCCACTTTTCTCACCATTTATCAAATAATTAATTACACTAGCTAGAGCTTCAGTAGTATTAAGTACTTCATCAATGTTATTACTAACTCCACCAACTTCAATTAAAATACTATTCGGACTAATATCTTGATTATAAATACCATCAACTCCTTTTCCCTCTTTCTTAAGTATGCCCTTTGACAAACCCTTATAATACTTATTAACAAGATTATTAAATCCCTCCGTTACTTTTAAATTTTGCTTATAATTATCATGCTCTAATCCAACAACAAATAAAATTTTTGCATATTCCTTTCCATCTATAGTAACTGTAGTATTACTAACTGAATCCCTATGAATATCAATAAAATACCTAATTGAAGGATACATATTCTTCTTATCTAATATAAATATTCTTGAAGCCTTATAAGAATTAGAATGATCCCATCCATTAATACTTAAAAACTCTGTTAGATTAGTATCCTCGACAATTGTTGATATTCCCCTTTTATTTAATTTTTCTTTTAACAAATAAGATGCCATCATAACATTAGGAGTGATACCATATATATCCAAATTAGTATTATTATAATTCTCTAACTGATGTGAATTATAAATATATATAAGAGGATTATTAGTATCAACAGGATTAGGATCTTCAATATAAGAACTAACCCTCTTAAGTTCCTCTAAATCACTATAATCATCATTATGCTCCAAATAAATAGTATTCTTTTTACCTTCCATAATACCCTTATCAAGTATAGAACTAGGATTCCTAAAATCAATATTCAAAAGATAATTAGTACTATCATTAACAATATTAATAAGTTTATAATCAGACATCATATAACTATTTCCTCCTTCAAGAAGAAAATTAATAAACTTAGTATTATTAATGTTATTACTGTTTCTTAAAGAATAATAAAAAGTAATAGAAAATACTAAATAAACAAGAATAACATAAAATAGAGATTTAATTATCCTTTTTTTTGAATGACCTTTTAATTTCATTTTCTTTATCATCGAATGTTCACCTATTACAAGTATATACTCGTAAAAGAAAAAAAGATGTCAAAAAAAGCATATCACTATGCTTATTCTAAATCATCACGAAGACTCTTTAATTCATCAATAAATTCATCAGTCTCCTCGTCCTCAGTTATATTATATATTTTATCTTTAACCTTTTGAAGTTCATCATAACTAATAATAGCCTCTTCTTCTTGCTTCTTTTCATAATCAGTAAGCTCAATATTCGATGGCTTAACTTCACCCTCCATTTTTTCAACAATCTCTTGAGCAAACTTCATATTATCATTAGTTTCATATCTATCTTCCATATCTTCTAAAGGAGATACACCATCAGCAATAGCAGGAAAATCATCTTCTAAATCTTCTTCCTTACTTTGAACAGTATAAATACTTACGTCATTAGAAGTATCACTCCTATCAACATGAATCGGAGAAATAGGCATCTTTTTCGAAAGTTCCCTTAAAACATTATGCTGATAAGCTCTAGGAGTACTAATTTCCATTTCTTGCTTTACTTCATCAGAATCCTTTTTTTCAGCATTATCTATTATTACAATTTCAGACTCATCTTTATTTTCTTGTTCATTCTTAACTTCCGTTGGTGCAATATTAACCTCAGGTTCTATTATCAATTCAACATTTTCTTCTTTATTCTCTTCATCTTTTTTATCTTTACTATTCAAATCAATATCATTATTTTTTTTATCCAATAAAGAAAGTAACTTTTTATTTTTAATGTAAAGAATAACAGCAACACAATTTAATAATACTAAAAGAACTACAACAACCCAAAAAAATATTACACCATCATCAGAAAGATTATTATAAAAACCCATCATTATCACCTCTTACTACCGAAAAAATTAAATATTGAAGCAACATATATACATGCAGTTTCAACTCTCAATATTAAATTACCGAAACTAACTCCTGAAAATCCATTATCATAAAGAAACATTTCTTCTTTATCACTTATTCCACCCTCAGGACCTACTACTACTATAATTTTATCATAGTTTTCCATTTCTTGTAAATAATTATCAAACATTTTCTTCTCATTTGTCGAAGCAACTAATTTCATATCAGCATTTTCTTTTACCAAATCTTTTAATGACATCATTTCCCTAATTATTGGTACATCTATTCTCTTTGATTGTTCACTAGCTTCCTTACATATATTTTCCCATCTAACTTTCTTTTTTATAAATCTTTCTTCATTAATACTAGCAACACATCTCTCCATCTTAAGAGGAATAATTTCTTTAACTCCAAGTTCTGTAAGTTTCTGTAAGATAAAGTCCATCTTTTGTTCATTAACTAAAGGAACACCAACTACTAAATGATAATTTATTTCATGTCCCATTTCTTCTCTAATAAATTCAATTTTAAATGGTTCAAAAGAAGTAATTTTACAAATAAATAACTTATTATCCCAAACTACTTCTATTTCATCATTAATTCTCATCCTCATAACATTTTTTATATGATGAATATCACTTTCCCTAAGTATAAATTTATCTTTAGCAAAATATCTTTGCATAAACTACCTCCTACTTAAAACTCTTCTTAATTAATTTAGCATGAATTACTGTCCTTTCTGTATCAGAAAAGCATGTACTAAGTGTCAAAATCTTATCCTCTTTATTAAGAGTTGTATTAAAATCATATATACTTCTTCTCTTAATAGTATCAAGAAATTTAATATACTCATCATCACTATTAAAATCAGTTGTAATATAATAAGACTCCGCTTTAATCTTATACACTGAAAATATTTGCCACATCGTATTCTCTTTTATCGAAGAAATTCTTATAATATGATTATCTTTATTATTATACCAATTACTTTTAAGAACCCTATTAAGTGAACCAAACATAGTTTTATCAAGCCTGCTATGACCATAAATAATACTATTACGATTATTCAAATCACTTTCATTACGGTAATCCAAAAATAACCATCCAGCTTCATTATAACTCTTATCAAAAGAATGATTCAAATAATAATCATTATCACTATATTGAACAAAAGGATAATTAACATTAGTATTATTAACATTAATAAAACCAACAGTATCACTATTTTTTCTATAAAGAGAATCAATATCAACATTAATTAGCGGAAAACTAACATAATACCAATAAGGATCCTCATCATCAAGATTTTCATCCGATATCAATATAGTATCATCATCATCTTTAATCTCATTAACATCAACATCATTATTAATAATATCAATAATCATACCATTTTTTTTATTATCAATGCTCCAACTTATAACTTTAAATAAACTGTAAGAAAAAATACCTCCAAATATAATCAAAAAAATAAATAATATCCAGTTAACATATTTCTTCTTCTTTCTTTTAAAAGCATGTCTCGGAACATAATTTCTATCATCATCATAATTCATATATATCTCCACTACAATTATACCCTGTCTTAAAAATAATTACAAGAAAAAAAGAAGGATTATCCCTTCTTTAAAATATTACTTAAAAAATCTCACTTTTGAAAGTGAGATTATAAAGTTATAAAATAATTATCTAGTATAAGCTCTATATGTTAAATATCCTGGAGTACTAGGAGTATCAACAACAGCATAATTACTATTGGTATTACTAACAGAAAAAGCAGTTCCATTCTGTCCTACTAATGATTCACATCCTGAAAATGTTCCTTGACCATTAACAACTGACGAATTTGACCACAAATCAGACACATATATTGTAGTAAGATTAGAGCAACCATAAAACATACCATACATATTAGTTACTCTGGAAGAATTAAAACTACTTAAATCAATTTCAGTAAGAGCCGTGCAATTTCTAAAAATTTCTGTAAAATTATCAACTCCCGAAACATCAAAACTAGTTACATCTAGTGAAGATAGACTATTACAATAGTGAAACATTCCAACAATATTTGTTACACTTGATGTATCAAAACTACTTAAATCCAAGGATGTAATTTTTTCACAGTGTTGAAACATTGTAAACATATTTGTTACATTTGATGTATTAAAACTGCTTAAATCCAAACTCTCTAATTTAAGACAATATACAAACATACAACCCATATCAGTTACATTTGATGTGTTAAATGCTGCTACATCAAGTGATGTAACCGCATAACAATATTTAAACATTGCACTCATATTAGTTACATTAGATGTATCAAAACTACTTATATTTAAAGGATTAACAGAAAAATCCTGTGCAAACATTCCCTCCATATTAGTAACCTTAGATGTATCAAAATTACTTAAATTTAACGATGCTAATAATCTACAATCAAAAAACATACTTCGCATATTTGTAACAAGATTAGTATTAAGATTAGATACATCTATTGATGTTGCTTTCCTAAACCCACTAAAAAGATGCGATGAATCAGGATTAGCTATTACACCTCCATCCTGTCCAATATATAATTCATACAAGTTATCATTATCTTCATCGGTATACCAAGCCATAACTGAGCCATTTTGGTTATTAGATACATCCCAATATCTATCAGAACTAATATTACTAGGAACAGTACTACTAGCAACAGTTGTAATTGATTCAAACAAGCTAGAATCAATTTCTTTACCAAGAACATTATTCGCAGTTTTAGAAGTACTACCAACAAAATTAACATTTGTACTAGTAACACTACCTGTATTTACAGTATAAGGCTGAACCATTAAATAATTTCCCTGTACAAGAGGAGTACCAGTCATCGTACAAGTTAAATCAAAATCATAAGCTTGTCCTAAAACATCAGCAGGATTATCAAATCCTTCACCATCTATCCACAAATAAAAAGTAAAAACATAATTTTGATCATAATTCAAAGTTTCGCTAATATTACTTAAAGTAAAAGTATCTCCACTATTTACCCCTTGAAAATTACCGCTAGCATAAAGAACTCCCGTTGTTGTATTGACAAGTTCATATCTAACTGTTTTATGCTTAAGTCCAGTAGTTACCGTATTACTATTATTAATACTATTAATAGTTAAATTCCAAGTAACAAAAGCGTGAGTAGATACTCTCTGTTTAGTATTAATCGTAACCACTCTTCCACTTTCTCTAGCAGAAACAGGTTTAAGTATCATATTATTATCAGTAGCTTTACTACAAACACCATCACCACTTACAGAATTAATAGTTAAAACAGCATCCTTGTTTTCACTAGTACTCGTCCAATTAAAATAAGCATATGTTCCACCTACAATTATCAAAATTAATAAACAAGTTCCTAATACAAGAAACAGTAATTTTTTATTCTTCATTTTCTATCACCATCTACCTATAATAAGTATATATTATAATCAAAAATAAAACAAGCATTTTTATAAAAAAAAATTATCAGTAATAACCGATAATTTTTTTTAATAATTATTTAAATACTTACTATATTTAACAAATTCGCTATCATCATCAAGTTTTGTATCAGATAGTTCTTTAAATAACTCTTTTTGCTTTCTATTTAACTTATTAGGAATAATAACATTAGTAATAACATACATATCACCTTTTTTATTATTAATATCTGAATCAATCCCCTTACCCTTTAAACGCAATCTTGTATTATTTTTTGTTCCCTCAGGAATTGAAACATCAACACTACCATTAATCGTTGGAACACTCTTCTTACATCCCAATACCGCCTCAGTTATTGTAAGTGGAATAACAGCATAAATATCATTGCCATCCCTCTGAAAAAACTCATCATCTTTAACATTAAATTCAATATATAAGTCTCCCGGATAACCACCATTAGTTCCTGACTCTCCCTTACCAGCAAGTCTAATTCTATTACCAGTATCTACACCTTTAGGAATAGTGACAGTTAGTGTCTTTGTCTTTTTTTCCCTTCCAGTGCCATGACAAATTGAGCAAACCTTATCAAAAACAGTACCAGTACCATTACATTTAGGACAAGTAGTTCTAGAAATAAAAGAACCAAATAAAGATGCTTGCTGTCTCGTAACAGTACCAGAACCCTTACATTCAGAACAAGTATGACTACCAAAGCCACCTTTACCATCACACTCTGAGCATTCGTCTTCTACATCAACTTTAATATCTCTCTTAGTACCATGAACAGCTTCATCAAATGATATCGTCATTCTATACAATAGGTCTGCACCATCTTGTCTACGACTACCTCTAGAACTGGAATAACTTGCTCCAGTATGAAAACCAAAGTTTTTAAAAACTTCACTTAAAATATCATCCATACTACCAAAGTCAAAGCCTTCATAACCTGAAAATCCTCCTTGACTATTGGTAAATGCTGCATGTCCAAATTGATCATATTGTTTTCTCTTGTTTTCATCAGATAATACTGCATAAGCTTCTTGTGCTTCTTTAAACTTTTCCGCAGCATTTTCTTCTTTAGATACATCAGGATGATATTTCTTTGCAAGACGCCTAAAAGCCGACTTAATTTCATCTTGACTAGCAGTCTTAGAAACTCCTAAAACCTCATAATAATCTCTTTTATCCATAATATCTCCTATTACAAGATAGAAGTTCTAGCAAGCTAGAACTTTTATCCAATTACTTTTCTTCATATTCAGCGTCAACAACGCCATCATCATTTTTCTTAGTCTTTTTTTCCTCTTTAGGTTCTTCAGTAGTTTCCGTACTTCCTTGATTATTTTTAGCGGCTTCTTCATATACTTTTGAAGCAAGAGCATTAGCCTTCTCTAATAATTTATCTTTTGCCTTATTAATCTTCTCAACTTCTTCATTCTCAATAGCCTTCTTAGTTTCTTCGATTAGTTCTTCAGCTTCCTTCTTATCACTATCAGACACTTTTTCTCCTAAATCCTTAAGAGCTTTCTCTGTCATGAAGACAACTTGCTCAGCATCATTTTTAGCATCTGCTACTTCACGTTTTTTAGCATCAGCCTCTTTATTCTTTTCAGCATCTTTCATCATCTTATCAATTTCTTCATCACTCAAAGTATTAGTAGCAGTAATTGTAATGGATTGCTCTTTATTAGTACCTAAGTCTTTAGCCTTAACATTAACAATACCATTAGCATCAATATCAAATGACACTTCAATTTGTGGAACACCTCTAGGTGCAGGTGGAATATTCGTAAGTTGGAAATTACCAAGTGTCTTATTATCATTTGCCATTGGTCTTTCTCCTTGAAGAACATGTATATCTACAGCAGGTTGATTATCCGCAGCTGTTGAAAATACCTGACTCTTACTAGTAGGAATAGTCGTATTTCTAGGAATTAATACTGTCATAACTCCACCCAATGTTTCAATACCAAGAGAAAGTGGCGTAACATCAAGAAGTACGATATCATTAACATCACCAGTTAAGACACCACCTTGAATAGAAGCACCCATAGCAACAACCTCATCAGGGTTAACCTCTTTAGAAGGTTCTTTACCAAGTTCTTTTTTAACAAGCTCTTGTACACATGGTATTCTAGTAGAACCACCAACAAGTAATACCTTGTCAATATCTTTAGCACTAAGCTTAGCATCACTTAAAGCTTTTCTAACAGGCTCAGTAGTAGACTGTACTAAATCACTAATTAAGTCTTCAAACTTAGCTCTAGTTAAACTCATATTTAAGTGAATTGGACCCTCTTCACCTTGTGATATAAATGGAAGAGATATCTCAGTTGTAGTCATACCACTTAAATCCTTTTTAGCCTTTTCAGCTGCATCTTTTACTCTCTGCATAGCCATCTTATCACTAGATAAATCAACACCAGATTCTTTCTTAAATTCTTTAACTATATAGTCCATAATTCTCTCGTCAAAATCATCTCCACCTAAATGATTATTACCACTAGTTGATTTAACTTCAAATACACCATCACCTAATTCAAGGATTGAAACATCGAATGTACCTCCACCTAAGTCATAAACCAAAATAGTTTGATTTTTATCTTGTTTATCAAGACCATAAGCTAAAGCAGCTGCTGTAGGTTCATTAATAATCCTTTCTACCTCTAATCCAGCAATCTTACCAGCATTTTTTGTAGCCTGCCTTTGACTATCATTAAAGTAAGCTGGTACTGTAATAACAGCCTTACTTACCGTTTCACCTAAATAAGCCTCAGCAGTTTTCTTAAGATCTCCAAGTATCATAGCAGAAATTTCTTCTGGACTATAATTCTTACCATTAGCTTCTACCTTTTCACTAGTACCCATTTTTCTTTTAATTGAAGCAATTGTATCTTTATTAGTAACCATTTGGTTCTTAGCTTTTTGACCTACAATAATATCTCCATTCTTAAAAGCTACTACTGAAGGAGTAGTTCTAGCTCCCTCTGGATTAGTAATAACCTTAGCCTCTCCCCCTTCATATATAGCAACACAGCTATTTGTGGTACCTAAATCAATACCTATAATTTTACTCATATAAATCATTCTCCTTTTCTATACTAATCTTTGTCATCAAATTCATGAATAACTTTCATTTTTTTATTCTTATTTATATCTCTAGTCATTTTTTCATTATGCTTTTTATATTTATCTTTTTTAATTGAAATATAAATAAATACAGCAAGTAAAATAACTAAGATTACCGGTAATGCCCATATAACAAACTTAATAGCAATTACAGACATTATAATAGCAATAACAATATATAATATTTCTTTAATCGTATCTCTATTCATTTACTTTTACCATAGACGTTCTAAGGACTCTATCCTTATACATGTAACCCTTTTGTAACACTTCAGTTACTACACCAGACTTAACGCCTTCTTTCTTATCAACCATAACTGCATTATGAATAGCAGGATCAAATTCCTTATTTAAAGCATCAATTTCCTTAACATCAAACCTACTTAATAATTCCCTAATTTGATTATACATAAGTTTGAACCCCTTTAAGAATTTTGAAACTTCATCATCAAGATTATCATCATCCATATTAATTGCCCTCTCAAAATTATCAAGTATTGGTAAGAACCCCTTTAATATATCTTCTTCAGCATACTTAATAATTCGATCAGTTTCTTCATCTTTTCTTTTCTTATAATTAATTAGTTCTGCTTGACTTCTAAGCAAAGCATCTTCCAAATCTTTAATTCTCTTACTAAGAAGCTCATCTGTATCATG
>CAMVMQ010000007.1 GCA_947168625.1 uncultured Caryophanales bacterium | reverse complement strand
CATCCTTTCCTTTTACTTCAAATTCGACAGTAAATTTTCCTTCACCATTTTTCTTAACTGTCTTTGTAACCATAACATCACCAGGATTTTCAATTGAACCCTTAGTTACAGTTACACTTCCTTCATTACTTACAGTTTCGTTAATTCCAACATCTCCCTTTTCAGGAGTAACTGATTCTATTTCATCAGCAAATACTTTAATTGGAGACATTAAGTCAGATATAACCATAGCTACAAGTAATAAAATTTTTGTAAACTTATTAAATATCTTTTTCATTTATAAAACCCTCCTTAATATTATTAATAGATATTTTTTATCATAGTTACTATAATCTTTATGAGTACTACAAGTTTGAAGTATCAAGACTTCATCATTACCAGTTACTTCTACCCCAGTATCATATAATGATTTATTCTTAAACATCTTAATCTGATTACTATACTCTTCATCACTTAGTTTAAGATTCATATAAGAATAATCACTAGGTTCTACATATACCGAAAAGATTTCATATTTCTTTTCAACATTGCTTGTAATAACACTCATCGTTTTATGATTATCATAGTAACCTTTATCATAAAATTCTTCTAAAATCTTAAATGGCATATCGATTCTAGATGAATTATGACCATATATTAATAACTTCCTACTAGAGTCAATATTAACTCTATAGTCTAAATATATTGAACCCATAAAGTTCTTTTTTCCATCAGGAGTATGATTCAAATAATAATCATTATCATCTCCCTGAAGAATAGGAACCTTATAATCAGTATTATCTATACTAAGAATACCTACTATATCATCATTTTGATATTCATTTCTAAGATTATCAATTATCTCTTTATAATTAATAGGATTATTAACATTATTATTATAAGTAATTTTAACATCCAACAAATAACTATTATCATCTTTATTAACAACAAGTGACCACACCAGAAGAAATAATAGTATTAGTGATGTTATAATCACTATTCTTTTCTTATTTTTTTCCATATAACCCCCAAAGTCGAAAGACGGTTATTTATTATATCATTTTTTATTATTTTGTCAATAGTCATACAAAAAAATTCCAAAATTGTTATACAAAAAAAATTCTAAAATTTCAGAATAAATCTTTATATTTAGAACTTCCATAACTATTACCATTTTTATTATGTATTATAGTTTTAATTTTTAAACATCAATTTATTATAAACTTTATCAAATACTTTAATAAACTCTTCTACTTCTTCAATTGTATTCTTATAAGATAAACTAATTCTAAGACTATGTTTAGCAATATCAAGATCATGATACAACGAATATACAGCATTAGATATATCACTACTAGAACAAGCACTTTTCGTAGATATATAAATATCTTCTTCATCTAAAGCATGAATAAAAGTCTCAGGCTTAATACCTTTAATACTAAAATTAATAATATACGGAATACTTTTATCAGTACTATTAATATGTACATTATCATATTTTTCTAAAGCAGAAATAATCCTCTTATTTAATTTTTCTACATATTCATAATTCTTCTTTATATTCGGAATAACTAACTCAATAGCCTTCATCGAAGACACAATTAAAGGTAAAGCTGGAGTACCACTTCGATAACTAGTAGTACTCTTACCACCATGAATCAAATTATCTATCTCAATATTCTCTTTCTTTATTAGTAGTCCAATACCCTTCATACCAAATATCTTATGCATTGAAGCACTAGCAAAATCAATATTATCAAAAGAAATATCTGTCTTACCCAATCCTTGCGTAATATCAACATGAAGAAAACACTTCGGATAATTTCTTACAATCCTACTAATACCACCTATATCCTGCCTAATACCAAGTTCACTATCCACTAAAGCAATACTAACAAGTATTGTTTTATCAGTAATTAAACTTTTCAAATGTTCTAAATCAACAGTACCATCTTCATTAATATTAACATAATCAATAATAAAGCCATTCTTTTCTAAATATTTACAAGTCTCTATTACACTAGAATGTTCTAAATAACTAGTAATAATATGATTACCACGTGTTTTATATCTAAAAGCTACTCCCTTCAAAACAGTATTATTAGATTCAGTAGCGCCTGAAGTATAAAGAATTTCATTCTTTTTAACACCCAAATACTTAGCAATACATTCTGTAGCATAATCCTCTAATTCTTTACTCTTAATACCAAGTTTATGAAGAGAATTAGAGTTTCCAGGATAATTCTTACATACTTTATTATATGTCTCAAGCACTCTTTCATCTACCATAGTCGTCGCACTATTATCAAAATATATCATAATACCTTCCTCTTTTCTTTAATAGTTTAACACAATATCTTTACTAAATAAAGAAAAAATGCAATATCTGCATTTTATTTCATCATGTTATTAGAAGTAACTTTACCATATTTATATTCATCATATATTCCGCTAAGAACATCATACACATTTTCCAATGATAAATCACCAACTACAATATTATCAATATCAAGTTTATTAATTTCATTTACAAGATTATAAACATTTAAATAGTTAGGAAACACCCTAATAAAGGAATCATGATAATAACTATCATTATAATATTTTTCACATATCAACATGATATTATTTAAATCATTAATATTTATACATCTACTAAAATCAACATAATATTTTATTATCCTTGACAATTCATCTTCGTTTAAAACTTCTCCAATTATTTTTTCTTGATGAAGTTCTTGATAACCAATAAAACATCTTTTAATTATCCCCATTGCATCATTAATATTTAATTCATAATATTCCTTACTACCAATTAAAATACTAATATACTTACATTTATCACCAGATAAACATTGATATACATTAAAATCATTTAACTCCATCAAAGTTTTAGATAAAAAAATATATTGTCCTAAACTAATATAACCATTTTCCGGAAATGATATTAAAAACTGCATATCGCCTCTATAATTATGTTTATAAAGATATATATATGCATTATAAATTCTTCTATTAGTATCTGAATCAATTTCATTATTTTCATATATTTTTGAATCAATATCCTTTATAATTGCAGGATGATTACCATCTTCTTCTTTAACCTTACTAGTTCTAAATACCAACTGCTTATCAGTAATAAAATAAACTCCAATAGTAGATATATCTTCACTATTAGACCTATCATTACTATAAACAAGATATGGTTTATTAACAAATATATTTTTTCTCACATCAACATCCAAATCAATTATACAACATATAAAGAAAAAAGCAAGCTTTTTTACTTGCTTACAGGTAGTACCGAAATACTTCTAGCAATATTAAGAAGTTCAGATTTCGATAATTTATCACTTACAACATAGTATTCAATATTATTATCAATCCAATTAACAGAATTATCATTTAAAGTCGCAACACTCGAAGCCATCAATTCAAGATCACCATATGTTGGTACAATAAGATGTTCTTTTTCATAACTAACTGTCTCTTCAATTAACATGAAAGGATTATCACCATCAAAAGTAAGAATTAATCTTTCCCCATTATCCTTATCAACCTTTTCTGTATTAGTTAAATAAGTATTAACAGGTAAATACATAGGATATATTACATCTTCAATAGTACTAGTTTGTTTTGTCTTATCATCACTATTTGTATTTGAATTATCATTACTATTATTATTTTCATTTTGATTATTTATATTCTCATTACTATTATCATCTTGAACATCAATTATTTCCCTTAATTCAAAATAATTATCATCAAACTTTTTACCATAATCAATCTTATTAAAAGTCATTGTAATCTCATTATTACCATCACTATTTAAAACAACAACTTTTAAGATATTACCCTTCTTATCTAAAAATATTTCTTCATGAGAAAGCTTAGGATTATTCGGATAATTAGCTCCAACCGTAATTTTAAAGCCATCATCTTTCTTTTCAACTTTTTTAGAATCGTCATTTTTAATATCATTTACAATAGGACCAAGTAAATAAACTTGAGAATTATTATATGGCCAATCGCTTTGAAACTTAAAACTCTTATTAATTTTTGGCGAGATAACATAAACACCAGTATCATTTCTAAGAATTATTTGTTCATGAGAATTAACCGTATTTATTAACTCTACTTTATAATAATTATCTTTATTATAAGATGCTTTTACATCATAAGTATAAATATCTTCATTATTAACTATATCAAGTTTTCCTTCCAAATAATAACTCTTAGTATTTTCTACATCTTTCATAAACTTATTTAAAACATCCTTCTCACTTACCTTACCACAGCCACTTAAAAGAAATAATCCCATTAATAATCCAAACAATTTCTTTTTCATCTATTCACCTCTTTATCTTTCTAATCAATTATATTTAAAAAAATTCCATATATGATGAATATTTTTATTTTTTTTGCACAAAATAAAAGTAAAAAGGAGGATATTATGAATATACTACATAAAATAACATTAGCCATCGCTATTATCGGATGCCTAAACTGGGGTTTAGTAGGTTTATTTGATTTCAATCTTGTTGAATACTTATTCGGAGATGGAACAATTTTAACAAGAATTGTCTATGTTCTAGTTATGATTTCAGGTTTAGTTCAATTAAGATTATTTACTAAAGATTTAGATTAAACTACTTTAATAGTAGTTTTTTTTATAAAAAAACTTTCCTATATATATGGAAATATTTTCTTTTTTATAGTATAATTAATTAGGTGATGTAAGTTGAACCACAAGATAAATTTCAACAGTAGTTATGCTAACCGTGGTATGGGACTAGAAAACGATATCAACATAACCAATAAATATTATGTAGATAACGATATTGCTTTAATATATAAAAAGCCCACTCCCATTAGAGTAACAAAAACAAGCTACCAAAATATGCGTATTATCGATGGTTTCTTCGAAACACCATCAACTCTTGATTATAACGGTATTTATAAAGGATACTATATTGAATTTGATGCCAAAGAGACAAAATCAAAAACAAGTTTTTCAATAAATAATATTCATAAGCATCAAATTATTCATATCAAAAGAGTATTACATCATAAAGGAATTGCTTTTTTAATTGTAAGATTTACTTTACTAGAAAAAGATTATGTTCTTAGAGGAGAAGATTTAATTGACTATTTAAATAATAGTACCAAAAAATCAATTCCATTATCTTACTTTGAAGAAAATTGCTACCAAGTAGATATTAAATATGCGCCAAGATTAGACTACATTAAAATAGTCGATAAAATAATTAAAGAAAAATGTTCTATATCATAATAATATTATTTATAATATCATTAATACTTAGTATAATTATATTCAAAGTAAATGGATTACTTATTCTTATTATAACAATTCCATTATCAATTATGTATTATTACATTGATATAATAAAAAAGAAAAATACTGATAAAAATAATTTGTCAGAAAGAGAGGAAGTTGAAGTTGTGAGTTCTAGAAGTAGAAAAAAGAAAATAAGCTTAAATTTTAACAAAATAAAGGAAGAATTAAAAGAAAAATTAAAATTCAAAAAAAGAAAAGAAAAAATAACAGAAACCAAAGAATTTAAAGAACTAGAAGAGGTTGAAATGAAAACAAAAGAAAAAAAGAAAAAAGGAAATAATAGAAAAGAGAAAAAAGGAAAAAATAATGTCAGAGGAAAAACTAAGAAAAAAGGAAAAGGAAGAAAAATACTAACCATTATTCTTAGCTTGGCAATTTTTGGAGTTTTCTCCATCTGTGCTTTCTTTGTTTACATAATCATCTCTTGTGGTGACTTTGATCCTGAAGCACTAAAAAATCAGGAGCAGACAGTAATCTATGATAAAGATAATAATATTATAACAACACTTGGTAATGAAAAAAGAGAAGAAGTTGATTTTGATGAATTACCACAAGTTTTAATAGATGCTATAGTTGCTACCGAAGACTCAAGATTCTATCAACATAATGGTGTTGATACTGCTAGATTTTTAAAAGCCACATTACTTCAACTAATTGGTCAAGATGATGCTGGTGGAGCCTCTACTCTAACAATGCAAACAGTTAAAAATAATTTAACTAAAAAAAATAATTCCGAAAATAAAATCGAAAAATTAGTAAGAAAATTTAAAGATGTATATTTATCTGTATTCTTTATGGAAAAAAGATACACCAAAGAAGAAATACTAGAAATGTATGTTAATGATAGCGGTCTAGGTGGAATGATTTATGGTGTTGGTGAAGCGTCTAAATACTACTTTGGAAAAACAGTATCAGAACTTAGTCTTCCTGAAGCATCCCTACTAGCAGGAATGTATCAAGCTCCTACCAAATATAATCCCTTCACAAATCCTGAAGCTGCTACTAAAAGAAGAAGTACCGTTTTAAAATTAATGAAATTACATGGATATATAACTGAAGAAGAAAGAAAAATGGCCGAAAGTATATCTATTGAAAGTTTGCTTGCTAATAACACTACTGAAGCAAATTACGGTGGATATATTGATACTGTCATTGAAGAAGTTGAAAGAAAAACCGGTAATAATCCATCTAATGTATCAATGAAAATCTACACTGCCATGGATCGAAGTGTTCAGGATGGCATAAATAAAGTACTAAGTGGAGAAGCATATAAAGGATGGGTTGATGACAAAATACAAGCAGGTATTGCCGTTACTAATGTAAATGATGGTACAATTATTGCCATCGGTGCTGGAAGAAATCGAAAAGCAGGAGATTGGAACTATGCAACCCAATCACATAGACAACCAGGAAGTACTGCTAAACCATTATTCGATTATGGTCCAGGTTTTGAATTCAATAATTTCTCAACCTATACCCTATTTAATGATGAACCATGGGCATACACTAATGGTCCTGCAATTGGAAACTGGGACAATCAGTATCAAGGATTAATCACCTTAAGACAAGCCTTAAGTGTATCAAGAAACATACCAGCATTAAAAGCATTTCAACAAGTTGATAAGAAAAATATTGCCAAATTTGTAAATGACTTAGGTCTAGACATAGCCTATAGCACAAGTTCTGCTAACTACAAAAAATATGATGATGGTGGCGACAATCTTCTTAATGAAGCTTATGCTATTGGAGGTTTAAGTCACGGTGTAACACCACTAGAAATGGCCGAAGCATATGCTTGCTTTGCAAATGGTGGTTATCATATAAAAACCCATGCCGTAACAAAAATTGAATATCGTTCTACTGGCAAAGTTGTTGAATTCGATGAAGATAAAGAAAAAGTAATGTCAGATTCCACAGCTTACTTAATGAATAACGTTCTAAAATATGCAGTAGATTATGCATTCTCAGGAGGAGCAAAAGTTTATGGAATGTCAGTAGCGGCTAAAACTGGTACATCAAACCTTGATTCAGCTACTGCTAGAGCAAAAGGATTACCTGAAGGATTAGCTAATGATCTATGGACCGTTGCTTATACACCAGAGAATGCCGTAGCATTATGGTATGGATATGAAACAACTGATAAAGAGCACTTTATGTACAGTGCATCTGCACCAAAAGATGAAGTCATGAAAGCTATTATGCCATATATACCAAGAACTAATAAAACATGGGAAATGCCATCTTCTGTAGTACAAGTTACCGTTGAAAAAGAGTCATGGCCTGCTCGTCTACCTAGTGCCTATACTCCAGATAATATGAAGATTACAGAGTATTTCAAAAAGGGAACACAACCAACAGAAATATCCGAAAGATACGAAAAATTAGATGCTGTAACTAATTTAAAAGCATCATTATCTGGTAGTAACTATGAATTAACTTGGAATTGGAAAGTACCAAATGTTCTAGATAATGCATATCTTACAAAATATTTCTCAAATAGTGTTTTTGGAAATGGTTCATCTAGCTATCTAGGTAAAAGATTAGAATACAATAGTAGTGTTCTAGGAGAAAATGGTTTTGGCATTTATAAGAAAACAAGTGCTGGTCTTGAAAGAATAGGATTTACTACTAATACAAAATATACATATAAACCAACAGAAACAGGTAGCATAAGCTTAGTAGTAAAAGCTGAATATAAAAACTTTAAAGATAACTCAAGTGATGGAACTGAAGTCAAATTAACTGTCGATAGTATTGATGAAAAACCATCAGATAATAATAAATTAAAACTATCCCTAACAGGAGATAAAAAAATAACTATCAGTTCTGGTGATAACTATTCAGATCATGGAGTTACCGCCACATTTGAAGGAAAAGATGTAACCAAAGAAACAAAAATAACATACAAAATAAATAATAAAACATATACATCAAAAGATTACCTTGAAGAAGCTGTAAATAGTCTTAAAGAAGGAACATATACCCTTTCATATTACGTAACCTATAAAGACTATGCAACCTTTACATCTAGAACTATAGTTATACAAGACACAAATGAAAATGAGGAAAATTAATTCCTCATTTTTTAATTAAATAATTAACAACATTTTTAAGATTAATACCATGTGACCCCTTTATTAAGACCACATCACCACTTTTTAATAAACCATCTAAATATTCATAAGATGAATCTTCCTTATCAAAATGTTTAATATTATAAAATCCATTATCAATTAAATATTCATCAGTAAATTTAGTATCTTTACCAATAGTAACAATAAAATCCAGATTACTCTTAAGTAACTCTTTTGCTATCTCGATATGAATATCCTTACTATACTCACCAAGTTCCAAAACATCACCAATAATAGCAATCTTTCTTTTGCACTTTTCTTTACTAAGAATTTCAAGAGAACTTTTTATTGAATCCAAAGAAGCATTATAAGTATCATCAATTAATATAGCTCCCAATCTAGATTCTTTATATTCAAGCCTATTACCAGTAAGTTCTAAATTCCTTATTCCCCTTTTAATCTTATCCACTTCAACATTACATAATCTTCCAATAACATAAGAAGTAAGTGCATTATAAATAAAAGCCCTATTAGCAATTGGAGAATAAAATTCCTTCTGGTCAATTTTAAATATATTACCATCAATATCATAAGCCATATAATCACTATTATTATCAACGCCAAAAGTAACAACATTACATAATTTTCTTATTTCATTCAAATGATCATGTATCATATCGTTATCATTATTAATAACAAGTGTTCCACTAAGACCTTCAACTATTTCAAGTTTAGCTTTTAAGATATTCTCTCTCGAACCAAGATTACCAATGTGAGCAGTTCCAATATTAGTAATTACCGCTATTGTAGGCTTAGCAATATTTGTTAGTAGAGATATTTCACCCAAATTATTCATACCCATTTCAAGAATCATAACATCTTCATCCTTAAGTCTAAGAATAGTAAAAGGAAGACCAATGTGATTATTATTATTACCTTCTGTTTTAAGAACCTTATATTTCTCTTTAAGAACTGAATAAATCATATCTTTAGTGGAAGTCTTACCAACACTACCAGTAACTCCTATTACTGGAATATCATATAAACTTCTCTTATACCTAGCAAGATTCTGAACACACTCTAAAGAATTCTTAACCTTAACAATAAATCTATCCTTATATTCTTCTGGTATATCTTCCTTGCTAATATTATCTAAAATACAACCTTTAGCCCCTTTAGCTAAAGCATCAATAAAGAATTTATTACCATCAAAACTTTCTCCCTTAATACCAACATAAATGTCTCCTTCTTTAATAGTTCTTGTATCATGAGAAAAACTATCTAATACCAAAGATAAATCCCCCTGTAATAAAGTACCTTCCCCTTCTCTAATAATATCACTTACATACAACATACAATCACTCCCTAATATCACTAATTATATTGTCAACACTTGCTAAAGCATCATCAATTGCCTTTAATGATATATCCTGTTTCGGTACACTCTGATTATTATCTTCCTTACTAATATCATCTTTTGATATTAATGAAGTAACCATATAAGCATTTATAATTCTATCCTTAATAACATAAGAACCATTGCTATACCTATCCATAATAGGAATATCTGTTAGTTTAATTTCTTTAACATAATTATCACTTACAATACCAATCATATTTTTAGTATTAGAAATGTAAGTCTTAACAATCTTACTAGGATTACTCTTAATAACCTTCATAAGAAGAATACCTCTTTTAGCTCTAGATGTTTTCTCAAACTCCGTAAGACGAGTTCTCTTACCAGTACCTTTATCAGTTAGAATAGTAATATATTCATCATTAGCATCGAATAAACTAGCACTAACAACCGTATCATCTTTTAAATTAATAGCCTTAACACCACTTGCCTTAACACCCACAACTGGAACTTCATTTACATCATACCAAAGACCATATCCATTTAAAGTTGATATAAATATTTCTTTCAAAGAACTATCAGTTACACATACAACTTCATCATTATTCTTTAAATTCATCATCTTCATAGGCTTATTACATCTACTTACCTTAAAATCTACTAAAGCAGTTCTCTTAACCATACCCATCTTACTAAATGAAGTAATATAAATATCACTAGAAAACTCGTATACAGGAGTACTACCAATAACATACTCATCATCACCTAAAGGAATAATATTACTAATATGTTTACCAAGTTCTTTCCATTTAACCTCTGGTATATCATATACATTTAATTGTAAATAATTACCCTTATTTGTAAATATTAAAACATAATCAGTAGTACAAATATTATACATACCAATAATATAATCATTTTCCTTTAAAGCAGTTTCTTCCCCATTAGAAGAAGAATAACTTCTAATAGGAACTCTCTTAATATACCCTTCAGAAGTAATTACCACTACTACATCATCTTTAGGTATCATTGATATCGTATCAACCTTAACTTCAGCCTTAGCATCACTAATCTCAGTCCTTCTATCAATAGCATATTCTTTCTTAATACCTCTTAGATCATCCTTAATAGTCTTATCTAAAACACTAGGATTAGAAAGAATTTCTTCATATATCCTAATCTTTTCCTCTAACTTTTTCATTTCTTCCTCTAAAGCCACAATATCCGTATTAGATAAACGATATAATTGCAAATTAACAATAGCTTCTGCTTGAGCATTAGTAAAACCAAATTCTTTTACTAAATTAATAATTGAATCAGCCTTATTTTTACTACCTCTAATAATTCTAATAACATCATCTAAAATAGAAATAGCTTTAATAAGTCCTTCCATAATATGATAACTTGCTCGAGCAGTTTTTAAATCATATTCTGTAACATTATGAACAACCTCTCTTTGATGTGCAATATAAGCATCTATTAAAGAAAGTAATCCAAGTTGCATAGGTCTACGATTAACAATAACAACATTATTAAAATTATAAGATATCTGAAGATCCGTATTCTTATATAAATAATTAAGAATATTCTCACTATCAGCATCTTTCTTTAAATCAATTGATATCTGAAGACCATCTTTATCACTTTCATCTCTTACTTCAACAATACCATCTAATTTCTTCTCTAATCTAATTTCATCAATTCTCTTAACAAGTAATTGTTTATTAACATCAAAAGGAATCTCATTAATAATAATCTTATTCTTATCAATCTTAGCTTTAGCTCTAATAAATACCTTACCTTTACCAGTTTCATAAGCCTCTCTAATACCATCAATTCCCAAAAGAATACCACCAGTAGGAAAATCAGGTCCTTTAATATAATTCATAACAGTATCTAATCTACTATTAGGATTATCTATTCTAAAGATAGTAGCATCAATTACCTCTCCTAAATTATGAGGAGGCATATTCGTAGCATAACCAGCACTAATACCATTAGCTCCATTTACTAAAAGATTAGGAAATCTACTAGGAAGAACAGTAGGTTCTAAAAGTCTATCATCATAATTCGGAGCCATAGGAACAATACCAGGCTTTTCAATATCGCGAAGAAGCTCTCCTGCTATTTTAGATAATCTTGCTTCCGTATAACGACTAGCAGCAGCAGGATCACCATCAATAGAACCATTATTTCCTTGCATCTCAATTAAAGGAGCCTCATTTTTCCATGGCTGACTCATTCTAACAATAGCTTCATATATACTAGAATCTCCATGAGGATGATAATTACCCATAACCATACCTACAGCATTAGCACTCTTTTTCGTAGGTTTATCATAAGTATTCTTCTCTTTATACATCGAATATAATATTCTTCTTTGAACAGGCTTTAAACCATCTCTAACATCAGGAATAGCTCTATCTTGAATAATATACTTAGAATACCTCCCAAAACTCTCTCCCATAATATCCTCAAGAGAATAATCATATATCTTTTTTATAATATCTTCCATTTATATATCACCATATTAATTATATAATATTTCCCCTTATATTTCAAGGATTTGACATTTTTTTTACATCACTTCCCAGATTAATAAATTAATCCTCTATAACTCATTATTAGAAGAATCAATTATATATAATTAAGACTAAAGAACAAAACTGAATTATAATTCAGGCCATCACCTCTCATACTTACAAAATAAGTATATTAAACCCTGCTAAAATAATCAATATCTTTTAGAACAATTGTTCGCAGAATTTGTTGCATTTATAAAAGCACTTTCCTTATAAATAAAAAAAAGAAAACCTTTTAATAGGTTTTCCATATATTATAATTGTTCTAAATTAAGCTTCTCAAATGATTATGTTATTTACTAATCACTACTTGATAAAGTATCATCTTTATCAATATTGTTCTCAGTAGTAATATCTTGATTAGACTTATTATCTTCTAAATTACTATTTGTATTATCTGTTATCTCTTCCTTTTCTTCTTCTAAAGGAGGAAGTAACCCATAAGGTATATCTTTAGCGCCCTTAGGAAGAACTAGTTTACTTTCACTAGTAGAAGATACACCAATAGTTACAGTAACATCTTCATCACTAGTATTTCTCAAAGTAATACTAAGAACAAAACTAGTATTTCCTGAAATCACCCCAGAAGTAGCATAACCCTCTACTGAAGAAACAGCTCCTAACATTACATTATCCTTATTATTCTCATCTACTATGTACCAAACATCAAAATTAAGATTCCTATCTAAAGTATTAGAAATAACAAAATCAATCGTTCTATCACTCTTATAGGGAATAATAACCTCTTTAGTTTCTACTACTGAACTATCATATGATAGATTAGATCTAAAACTAATAGGATTTTCAATCGTAGCTTCAGCATTAAACATAGCCAGAGTTGAACCAATTCCTAAACCTATTAAAAGAATTGGAATCATAAATAGTAGATAAACATTTTTCATTGATATTTTAGTCATAATATAAATAACCTCCTCTAATTATCTAATTAAAAAATTAATAATACTATCAATACTAACTTTTGATATATGAATAAGAATAGCTCCCATAGCTAGAAATGGACCAAATGGAATCATATTATCTTTTCTTCTAAATAACATAAATAAAGCAACGGGAAATGCAATAAAAGTAGCAAGAAAAATATCACATATACTAAGAGAAAAGCCAACAACTAATCCAAACAAGAACAGTAGTTTAATATCTCCACCACCCATTGATTCTCTTTTAAATAACTTATCCCCTATTAATTTTATCACATACATGAGTATAAAAGCAAGTATACCAGATACTATACATTTACTAGTAGCTTCTAAACCATAGAAAATCCAATCTAAAATAATAATTATAATTCCAGATACACCAATAACTTCATCAGGAATAATCATATATTCAATATCCGCTACTATAATTGTAATTAAAGCAGATATAAAGACAAGACTAATTACAAATTCATAACTAAATCCAAAAGAATGATAAGATGTACAATATAGAACACCAGTAATAACTTCCATAAGTAAATAACTAATTGGTATTCTACTATTACAACATCTCGTTTTACCACCTTGAATTAAATATGAAATAATAGGAATATTTTCAAACCACTTAAGTCGATGATTACACACATCACAGTGACTTCCTGGCCAAATAATTGACTCCTCTCTCGACAATCTTACTGCTACTACATTAAGAAAGCTTCCCATAATAGCACCAAAAATGAATACTAATGTATATATACATATTTCCATTATAGGACACCCTCATACATCTTAAACATTGGAAGGAATATCGATAAAAGAACAACTCCAACAATACCAGCCAAAAGAATAATCATAACAGGTTCAATAAAACTTTTAAGTCTTTGAACCATATTCCTTTGTTCTTCTTCATAATACTCACTAACAGTTTCCATCATATTACTTAATCTACCAGTCTTCTCACCAGTTAAAATCATCTCATAAGCAAGTCTAGGAAAAGCCCACTTATTTTCAAAAGCCTTAGCAAGACCACTACCAGTACTCAAATTAGTAACAGCCTCTCTAATAATATCTTTATATATTTCATTATTAGTAATCTTACCTAACATTTCAATACTATCAGTTATAAATACATCATGCCTAATTAATGAAGAAAAAGTCTTCGTAAACATAACAATCTCATTATAGATAAAAACATCCTTAATAACAGGAACATGCATTAATAACCATTGTACTATATACCTAAACTTCTTAATATTCTTATATAAAGCAATATTAATGATAATTACAGCCACTAATGTAAGAATAATTTTTATAACATTATTTTGAACAAAAGAACTGACATTTATAAGAAGCACAGTAATACCAGGAAGTTCAGAACCCAATTGATTAAAAATGTCCTGAAACTTAGGAACGATATAAATAAGTAAAAAAGTAAGAACCGCTAAAGCAACAATTAGAACAACACTAGGATAAGTTAAAGCCGAAATAATTTGTTTCCTATTCGAATCAGCAGTCTTATAATAAGCCGCCATGTCATCTAATGCTTCAGTTAAATTACCCGTAAGTTCAGAAGTCTTAAGCATATTAATAAGTAACTTTGGAAAAGTATTACCCTGTCTTACCAATGCCTCACTAAAATTAGCCCCCGTATTAAGTTCATAACTAATTCTCTTAAATAAATCCTTCATATTCTTCTTATTTGTCTGATTTTCTAATATATTAATAGACTCAGTAAGAGGAATACCACTTTTAATATAAGTAGAAAGCTGTGTTAAAAAGAAAGTCAAATCCTTATATCTCATTTGATTATTAAAAGTTAAAAAACTTGACAATTTACTAATCTTAGTTGGAGTAATACTCACAATACGATAGTTCAAAGAATTAAGAAAAGATTCCACATCTAGTCTTCGATAAGCATCAAAATATCCCTTAACTTGCTTACCATTCTTATCAAAGCACACATATTTAAATCTAACTTTTTCGTTAACAGTACCACTATCTACCTGCTTTGAACTAAAACTAGGACTATTATTTATATTAGTATTATTCTTACTATTCATCCTATCACCTATTCTATATTTAATTATATCATATAATAACATTTTTTTTAACAAATTTTCTGTTTTTTCATATATTATTTTAGGAAGGAGTCTAATTAATATGTATGGAAATAATTATAACCCATTTATAACAAGAGGATATATGCCGTATACTACGCCTCGAAATATTGCACCAATAGGAGGTATCAAAAATATTTTTCGTGGTCTTCACACTGTCAATTGGAATGGTATGCTAAATAATTTTTCTCGTACTCTAGGAGTTGTAAGAGAAGCAATACCAGTTGTCAAAGAAGTAGGACCAATGATAAGAAATGCTCGTTCAATGATTAAAATAGCTTCAGCATTTAAAGACGAAACTGATACCAAAAATAATATATCCAAAACAAATACTCCTAATAAAGAAAATAGTAGTACAAATACTAGTACTACTAAAGACTATAATAACGAACCAAATTTCTTCTTGTAAGAAATTTTTTTACTTAATTATCTTCTTATTAAAAATAACTAGAAAAATATAATAACTAATTGAAGTATAAACAATTGTCATAATAATACTTCCAAGCAAAATATTAATAAGAGTCATAAAACTATAACTAATACTACTAAATACACTAAGAAAAACAAATGACAACAAGTGATATAAGAAAATACTAATATAACTAATAAGATTAGTCATAAAAACATTCTCAGGAAAAACATTATATAAAAATCTAATCATTAAACCAATCAACAAAAAAATAATTAAACCAAAAACAAAACCACACCCATATAATATTCCAAATAAAGAACCAAAAAAAATGGTAAGAAGAAAATATTTCTTCAAATTACTAAAATGAGGATAAATAATCACAAGTCCAATAATAGTATAAATAGTAGTAAATAAACTAGCGTCACTTAAAGTACTAGAAAAAAAATTAGACATAATGACTTCTAAAAAAAGAGAAATAACTAAATAAATAATACTAATTAACATTATCTTCACTCTTTCGTTTTAGTACACTAACATAATTAATATCATTAAAATCAACTGAAGGAACAACTTTAATAATTTTAGCCAGATCATAAGAGTCCGTAGTAATTTCTGTTACCTCTCCTATTAAGATACCAGAAGGAAATATACCACCAAGTCCAGAAGTATATACTCTGTCACCCACATTAACATTCTTTGTATTACTAATACCCTCTACTTCTAAATAATTACCATTATAATTGTAATTATTCATAAGACCATATAGAGAACTATCACCATTACTAATATGTACTGAAATCTTATTATTTGTATCACTAGTTGTAATAAGCCTAATATCTGAAGTAAAAGTAGTGGTCCTAATAACTCTACCAACTAATCCTTTTGAATTAATAACAACCATATCTTTCTTAATACCACTATAAGTACCCTTATCAATAGTTAAAGTATTATACCAATAACCAACATTCCTAGATATTACTGTAGCATTTAAATACTCGTAATCTGTAAGAGTATAATCAATATTAAGTTCATCTTTTAGAGCCTCTAACTGTCTTCGAAGCTCAACATTTTCAGTTTCAATTGAATCAATTCTCTCAATTGAAGTTTCCAATATATCATTATCTTTTAAAGTATTCTTTAAATCACTATAATTATTAATCTTCTTTTTAATAAAACTAAAAGGATAAGTAACATACTTCTCTACTGTTAAAAAACCATCTTTCAAAAAGGCCTCGACAGGATTAAGCTTTCTCTCTTTCTTAAGAATAAAAGAAAGAATAACAATTATTATAACTAATATAACAATAATCCCAATAACAATATATTTCTTAGGCATTTTCTTCTTTCTTCCCAGCATTATTATCACTTTCCCATCGATATAATTATATAATATTTTAACTCAAAATAAAAGCCCTAACCTGCTAATATATTATTATCTTCATAAAAACTATAATAATTATTCTTACCAATAATAATATGATCCATAAACCCAATATTATGAATATCACTTATTTGTTTTAACATCTTTGTAATTTCAATATCATTCATACTAGGGGTAGCATCTCCCGATGGATGATTATGAATACAAACTATATATGAAGCAGACAATAAATAAGCCTCTTTAAATATTTCTCTTGGATGAACCAATGAATAATTAACAGTTCCCATAAAGAGTAACTTTTTTTCTAAGAACTTTTTCTGATTATCTAAATAGATAACATAGAAAAGTTCTTGTTTTTTGCCCATAAATAAACTATGAAAATAATTAATAATAGAAGAAGGACTAGTAAGATTAATAAGTTCATTATACTTATCTTCATTATATACCCTTCTACCTAGTTCAATCGCAGCAATTATTTCCGTAGCCTTAATAGTACTCATCCCATCTATTTTGCTTAGAGATTGAACACTAAAATCTTTAAATTCATTAATATTATTAACCGAAGATAAAATATTATAAGAAATATCCTTAATTCCTATCTTCTTAGTACCAGATTTTAATATAATCTCAATAAGTTCTTCATTAGATACATTTTCTTTTCCATACTTTAATAATCTTTCTCTTGGCTTCTCGCCATCAGGTAATTTCTTTAATCTCATTATTTCTACCTCCAAAAAAAAGAAGCAACAGCTTCCCATAATATATATACAACATTTATCACAAATATTTTCACTTTATAAATTGAAAATTTTTATATTAACAATTAATCAATACTAATTAATTCATAATTTGTAGTACCCAATCCTAACATCTCAGCATATTCTGTTATATGTCTTCCACATCTTGAATCAATTCTTTCTTCAATATCATTTGTTCCTTCTTCATTAGTAGCCCAAATAGCATCCAAGAAAGCCTGATCATTAGCGACAGGATCAGTTGATGCAAATATACCAATATCACCAATAACAGCGTCTCCTTGATGAGAATCACAGTCACAATCTAAACTAATTCTATTAGCAATAGTTATATAAACCATTTTCTTATTATTTTCTTTCAAATAATCTGCCACTGCCTTTGCAGCTTCTGCCATACTTTCAATAAAATCTTTTTGTTCATATTTAACAGTCCAGCATTCATCTGGATTTTCTGTTTGTCCACATGAATGAATATAAGCTTTACCATTACGAGAAGCTATACCAATTGATTGATTCTTAAGATTAGCACCAAATCCACCCATAGCATGACCTTTACCATGAGCAAGATTAAGAATACTATCATAATTGTCAAAATTACTTCCTATTATATCATATTTTAAATGTTTACCATTATTAACAGGTATTTTCTTTTCACCATCGCCATCCATAATATCTATATCTGTAAAGTCAAATCCATGTTCTCTAGCAGTTTTTAAATGTTCTTCTTTATTATTTCTTGTTCCTGGATAAGCAGTATTACATTCAATAATAGTACCATTTAATTTCTTAACTAAAGGTGCAATTAAATCAGCTTTTAAATATCCCTTACTACCAGATTCACCAGTAGATACTTTAACTCCTACTTTTCCATTTAAAGATACTCCAAGAGCTTCATATATCCTAATCAAACTCTCACTACTAATCTCTTTAGTAAAATAAACCTTACTTTTTTCCATATTTTTTTTTCTTCCTTTCTCTTTCTATTTTATTTATTTCTTTAATAACACTATCTAATAAATATTCTTATCTCACTTACTCTAGTAATATTTCCATATCTAATAAAATCAAAATATTCTTCCCATATACCTAAATAAACCTTTTGCTTATCTGTCAATTATCTTGCAGTATTAACAATTTCATCTATATCCATACCTATTTTTTCCCTGATAGTTCATAACTTTTATCAATGAGATTGTAAACATTATCTATATCTATATTACCACATAAATCAATACTAATCCAACTTTTTTTATTCATATGATATCCAGGAAATATATTAATATTATCAACAATATCACTATCACACCTTAAATTAAGTACCCATATAAGTTCATTAGATTCTCCTATTAACTTATTCTTTTCTATCTTTGCTATCAAGGCATACCACTTATTATTCCACTTATTTCTAACTACCGCATAACTAGGAAACTTCTCCCATAAATACTCTACTTCATCACCATATTTATTCTTAATATAAGAAATAACCTTATTAGATAAATTATAATTATCTAAACATTTACTAAATATATCATTAACTACTTCTTCATACTCATTATTAACTTCCAATATAAAACTTCCAGTAGATGAAGTATCTACAAGTACATATTCATCATTACTATCTACTTCAACAACCTTAGAAGTTATCATTCCATTATTAACAATAACTATAACATTAAATTCACCATTATGAATGCTTTTATTAAATATATAATTATCTTTTTCTATCTTAAAGCCATAACTAAGTAATTTATCATAATTAATAATCTTATTATCATATCGTCTCATACTTACACCTTAGTAATTTCTTCTCTTTCTTATTTAAATCCTCAATCATATAATGATATTTATAGTTATCACTATTAAAAATTAGCTAATAGTTCACTTATTTTCTTTCTAATAAACACACACTCTCCATATGCCCAGTATTAGGAAAGTTATCAAATAAAGTAACACTCTTTATATCATATTTATCTTTAAATATATTAATATCCCTAGCTAAAGTAATAGGATTACAAGATACATATACTAACTTTTTTATATTAGAATTAATAATAATATTTCTTGTCTTATCATCAAGTCCACTTCTCGGAGGATCCACTACTACTGTATCTTCATCTATCTTAATATTATTAGCGTTACCTAACTCAAAAGAAATATTATTAACACCATTAATCTCTTTATTAAGATTAGCTCCTCTTATCGCATCCTTATTAATCTCAATCCCCCTTACTTTATTAAAATTATCAGCTAAATATATACCAATTGTACCAGCGCCACAATATAAATCAAGTAATTTATCTCCCTTACCAGCACACTCTTTAACTATATCATATAATTTACTAATCATCAAAGTATTAACTTGAAAGAAAGAATCAGGGAATACGCTATACTTATACTTACCTACATTAATAGTAATATATTCATCGCCATATACACATACATCATTATAAATAATACTATCAACATATCCCTCTAATAATTTAGTAACAATATCATAATCATATTCTCCCTTTAATATAACCATAATACTATCTGTACCACGAATAATAACTTCTTTTAATCCATCTAAATTAATACTAGATAATCTTTCAATAACACTATTAATTTTATCATTACAAAGTAAGCATTTTTCTATATTTACAAGTTCATTAGATTCTTCTTCTACTAAAGATAATTTACCATTACTAATCTTCATAGTAATCTTATTTCTGTAACCATAAATACTATCACTATATATAACATCAGGAATAATCTCTATACCAGCATATCTCTTAAATATATCCATAAAAATATTTTTCTTATACTCCATAGTACCACTAAAAGAACAACCACCACATTTATCAAAATAAGGACAATTATTAATAATTCTATCCTTACTCTTCTCAATATAAGAAATAACTTTTCCTTTATTATAATTCTTCTTCTCCTCAAATATTTTAATATTAACTACTTCACCTGGTAAAACATTATCTATAAAAGTAACCTTACCATTAACTTTCGCAATACCCTTTAAATCATGAGACAAATTATCAATCTTAACAATCATCTTTAACCTCTTACTAAAGATTCCTCTTTAATCTTAAAATCTTCATCATCATATAAACCAATCAATCTATTTTCCATATTACTATATATTTCATCATAACTAATCAGCATAAAAGTATTTTTACTATAATTAAAACTATAATACTCTTCTCCATAATTAACCACAATAAAATGTTCTTTAAGACCATTATTACCAACATAAAAATTATTGATCTTTACATCATAATTAGGTAAATATTCATTAAATACTTTTTTTAAGATACTACCAAGCTCTAAAGTCCCAATTTTTCTAATATCAATAGTCATTTCAATTACATTTAATATTTTCTTAATAACATCACTATCCAAATAAGATATATCTTCTAATAAATTATTTAAATAATAATCCATATATTCATCCTTAATATATCTAATTTTAATATCCAATTTCTTATCATTATTATATTTATCAAAATATCTTGTAACAAATTTTCCTTGAATTAGTGCTAAATCATTAAATAAATTAACCACTATATAATTATTATCATCTAAATATATCTTATTCCCGATACTATTAATAGTACTACTAACTATTTCACTCTTAATACCAATTCTAGATAATATATACATGAATATCTTAGATACAGTAATATCATTAGTCTTTCCCTTATTAATACTACCCCATATATTATTAATAGTACTAATATTACTAAAAGATACAACCTCATTTTTATCTTCCAAAGTATTAATATCACTACTAAGAATCTTACCTAAATAAATATATACATATCTAATCTTTTCAATATTACTAAAATTACTAGGCATACTATCTATAACATTATCAATTACTTTCTCACTACTAACAAATGTATTATAATCAACATATATAAACCCATTAATATTATTAATACTATCACTATATAAATAATCCTTACCATTAACTAAGAAATAATCAATTACATCTATATCAACATTATCAATACTAATATTAATATACTTAGTATCTTTATTAATCTTCTCTATATCTTTAATACTATTTATATTAACAATAATACTTCCTTTATTCATATTATCACCATAATAATCATACTACATATTCATAAAAAAATAAAGTAAATAAACCCTTAGTTTACTTAC
>CAMVMQ010000006.1 GCA_947168625.1 uncultured Caryophanales bacterium | reverse complement strand
TTGGTAGCGAGAGAGGGGGTCGAACCCACGACCTATCGGGTATGAACCGATCGCTCTAGCCAACAGAGCAAAGTATGATGATAAAAAAATGTTAAATCCCTTATAATATAAGGGATTACGAATAGATTGTATATTTTCAATATTCTTTAAAAGTGGATAGATTTAGATAGTGTAGCCTACGCGTAGCCCACAAAAAAATATTTTATACACTAATTAAATTAATTGTATCAATTAATTCACGATTTGTTTTATGTGTATAAGTACCTTTTGTAATGTCATCTATTTCATGTCCAAGAATTAATTTAACACAAATATCATTTGCATGGTATCTATCGAGTAGAGTAGCAGTTGTATGTCTGCAATCGTGTGGTTTATGTTCTTTGTCTATACCTAATGTGTCAATTGTTTTTTTAAAATGTTTATAATATGTTGGATAACTAATATTTAGTTTTCCTGATGAGAGCCATTTTTCAACTAAAGGAATAATTTTATCATGTATTGGAATAGTTCTATTTATTCCTGCTTCTGTTTTTATTCCACCAATCATATACTTTTCTTCTAAATGAATATCTTTAATTGATAATAATTCTGATGGTCTTAATCCTGCATATATTTGAATTAATATTGGCTCTGCATATTCATAATTACTATTTTCCCAAAGTATTTTAATTTCTTCATCTGTAAAAGGTTTGTGCATATCTGATTTTTCTTCTACTCCAATATTAATATATTTTGTATTTGTTGATTTTTTGGATTCTAAGTAATCATTCATTTTTTTAAATAATCCTTTAATATCACTTTTTGTATAATATCCAGCGGTGCATGAATCAACAATTGCTTGAATATCATAATTTGTTATGGAATTAAATTTTCTGTTATATAATGTTTTATAATAATTTTTATGAACTCCTGTATATCTACTTAATCCTTTTTTTGATAGTGCTTTAACATTTTCACCATTTTTGGCTTTTTCTTGCAATTTCTTTTCATCTTCTAACCATTTTTCGTAAAGTTCCTCAAATGTTATTGTATCAAAAGAAGCATTATTCGGCTCTAACAAATATTTAGAACGTATTTTCTCGGCTTCGTTTTTTGAATTGGCATATCCGATATACTTTCTAATCTGCTTTCCATCTTTTGTCCATCCGACTGTAACTCTAATTCCATAACAGTTTTTTCTGCTATTACCTAAATAGATAATACTTCCTAGTCCATTCCCATTTTTATTCTTTATTCTCTTTTTTCTTTTTATTTGATTTCCCATTAAAAAATTCCTCCTATTATTTTGTCTTGATTTTCTATAATCAAGTATGCTATAATAAGAGTGTACTTAAGGTCTGCCAAGATTTTAGTACACTCTGAGACTGGCTTGTAAAAGCTAGTCTCCTTTTTTATCACTTGAAAATGATGTTTAAGCGATAAAAAATAATTTTCGTAACTTCTATTTGATTGTTAATAACTTTTATTATTGCTTTTTCATAAAATGAGCTATAATACCTGTTCTTGACCGAAGATATTAATTCTTTGCATCATTTTTGAAATTTTCATAATTATCAAGAAAATTATTAAATGCAATTAATTCATTTTCAGTATAATTACTTAATCTTTTAACAATTTCAATAATATGCTCACGATTTTTATCATCGATCAAAGAATATAATTTTATAAAATTATCATCTTCTGCTATTAAATCATCATATCCAGCAAGCCATGATGGACTTACTTTTAGGGCATTTGCAAGTTTAATCATATATCCTTTTCTAGGATAGAATTTACCTTGTATGTATGAATTTATTGTACTTGCAGGAATACCTGTAATTTTAGAAAGTTTTTGCTGATTAATATTACAATCATTCATAGCTTTCTTTAGATTCTTTTGAAAATTATTATAATTCAATTCAATCCCTCCCTCATTTACACAAAATATAATAGCATAAAAGGGTAAACTTTTCAATAAAAAATACATGATTTATGAATTAAATTAAAAAAAATACACATTTAATGAATATTTTTGTTGACATTTAACTTTTCAGTGTGATATATTCAAATCAAGAGAAGAGAAAATTTTATTGACTAAATTCAGTTTAACTAAATTTTTTTATAATAAATTTTTAGTTAATATGAATTTAATACATTTAAAATTCAGTTTAACTGAATTGATATTTATTTGAGTGATATAGCTTTAATAAATTTTTATTAGGGCTATATGGCTTAAATAAATGTTGCAACAAATAAAGCCAAAGAAAGGAACTGATAAATGGAGGAAGATAAAAGCTTTTTAGAGCAATCAATAGAATTATATTTGCTAAAAAATAAATTATCACCAATTTTAGTTGCTAAACTTATGAATAAATCGCCTCAATTTGTTAGGTTAGGATTACAAAAGGGAATATTGCCAATTGGTAATGCAATTAAAAATGGTAAATGGAGTTATTACATATCTCCAAAGTTATTTGAAAATTATACTGGAATAGATACCAGAAAAGAAGCTGAAAAACTTCTTAATGAAATCAAAGGTTAATATAACCTACATCACTACAGGAGGTTATAATGAAAGAAAGTTTTATATTTTATGTCAGTCAATATAAATCTATTTGTGATTTATCTAATGAACAATTAGGAAGATTATTTAGAGCATTATTTGAGAATAGATTAGGTAACAATATTGTAATAGAAGATGATATTAGAATTGCTTTTAATTTTATAAATAGCCAAATGGATTTAGACTCCGAGAAATGGGAAAGTGAAAAGAAAAAAAGAAGTGAAGCTGGTAAAAAGGGCATGAAAAAAAGGTGGAATAAGGAAAGTATAACAAAAGATAACAGTGTTATAAATGTTATAACAAAAGATAACAAGTCATATCAAACGATAACAAAAATAACTGATAATGTTAATGTAAATGATAATGTTAATGTAAATGTTAATGATAATGATAATGATAATGTTAATGTTAATAATATTTGTAAAAAAGAAATATTAAAGAAAAAATATTTTGAGAATGAAGGATTGAATGATATTTTTATAGAGTTTTTACAACTAAGAAAGAAAATTAAGGCTGTTAATAGTGATAGAGCCATAAATTCTCTTATCAAGAAATTAAATAATTATGATGATGATACAAAAATCAAAATGATAGAACAGTCTATTGTGAATAGTTGGAAAGATGTCTATGAAATTAAATATATAAAACCAAGATATAAATCTTCTACTGAAAAAATGAATGAAGTATTTGAACGATTTCTTGCAAGAGGAGAAGATGATGAAGAAGAAAGAACTAATTAATTTCATGTCTAGAATAAAGGCTCATTATCAGGATTTTGATATTAATGATTTCAAAATTGATGAATGGTATGAGCAACTTAAAGACTATGATATTTTAGATTTGAATAAAAAATTAGATTCTCATGTTAAAGGTGAATATGGTGATTATCCACCAAAAATCAATTATCTAACACATGATTTAATAAAAAGTTTTAATAAGGGTGCAACTCCATCTTATATAGTTGAGTGTCCTATGTGTCATTGTGATGTGTCCATACAAAGATTTGAAATACATTATTCAAGATGTAGTGCTATAAACTATTTAAGTAATAAATGTGAAAAGCACTTTGGAGCCAAAATTAATAAGCAAGCTCTTTATGTAATGGAAGATGATAAATTCGATAAACTTTATATTAACTTTTTAAATAAGATAATTGATAAAAATACACTAGAGGAAACAAAAATAATTATGAAGATACTTTATCCAAATAATAGTGATGAAGTAATTAATGATATGGTAAGTAGTTTATTTAATAAATAGTGAAATGGGGGATTTTATATGACAAGTACAAAAGATAAAATATTAAAAATGTTTGAAGAAGATAATTTTGGAGATTTAATGCAAAAATCAATGATACTTAATTTTATAACACAGTATTATGTTTTTGGTGATATTCAAAAATTTAAAGAAGAATTAGATAATATTCAAATCACTACAATTTCTAATGGTGATGAAGATTATACTAAAAAAATTGAAATGCCTTTAGTGAAACTAAAAATTATAAATGAAATGATTGCTACTAAAAAGATAGTTGAAAATCAACAAGATCTTGTTGTTATAGCAAATATCTTATTAGAAGTTGCAGGAGAACTATCAAAAATAGGAATTGAAGCAAGTGGATTTAAATACTAGAGAAAAGGTCTAATATGGAACTTATTAATAATATTGTTCTGGCAATAGAGAAGTTAAATGAAATAGATGAATATATTGATTCTCTAGCAGACAAGCAAAGTATTTTAGATGAAAAGACTCAAGATTTACTTCATTATATAGAAAATAATAAGATATCTACTTTTGGTTGTTATAGAATTATTAAAGAATTAAAAGATATAAGAATAACTAGAAGGAAGGTAAAAGAAGATTTAGAACTTGGTCGCAAATACTATGAAATAAAAAATAGATTAGCAAGTTTAGAAAATAGAGATTTTATAATTTCTGAACTTAAGAAAAAAGAAAAATCACTACAAACAAGTTATAACAACAGACAATATAGTGATGAAGATTTAAAAGAATTAATTGAAAAAGAAAGGACTGAAAATAATGAGTGTTAGTAATCTTATGGATATACTAAAAGGCGAAGTAAAAATAGAAATAAAATATAATAACGGTGATGCAAATGTATCTGTAAGTGGAGATGCTAGTATGGTTTTATTTCTTCTATCTAAACTTAATCAAAATATTAAAAATAGCTTAGGAAAAAACTATAAATTAGCATTGAAACAATCTAAAGCACTAGAAAAGATTCACAAAGCCAATACTGAATCAAATGTATCTGTAAGTGTGGAGGATTAATAAATGAAAAATGTTTTAAACAAATTATTTTTAGTACAGCAAGAATTAAAAGTACCTAAAAATCAAAGAAATACTTTTGGTAATTATAATTTTAGAAGCTGTGAAGATATTATGGAAGCTAGTAAACCGATATGTAAAAAACATAATTGCCTTCTTACATGTAGCGATAAAATAAACTATGTTGGTAATAGACATTATGTTGATGTAGTTGCTACCTTCTATGATTTAGATAGTGGAGAAAGTATTAGTGTAAGTGCTAGTGCTAGAGAAGAAGAAACTAAAAAAGGAATGGATTCTTCACAAATAACAGGGGCAAGTAGTAGTTATGCTAGGAAATATGCTTTGAATGGATTATTGCAATTAGATGATAATAAAGATGCTGATACTAATGAATATCCAAAGGTACAAAAAGAAAAAGTGCAAATGATTACAGAAGAACAAATAAAACTTCTTCATGTGCTTTTTGGAAAAATACCAAATGGAGAAGAAGAAAAGAAAAAATTGTATGCTAAAGCAAAAGTATCTTCTTCAAAAGAACTAACTAAGAAAAATGCTACTGTGATGATTGAATATTTAAAGAAATTAGAATCTGCTAATGAAAATAACAAATAAACTTGGACTTCCTAAACAGTTAGTGGAATTAGTTAGTAACGATTATAAACCTACAGAACATCAATATTCTTGTACCACAATATTAAAGCCTACAAGACAGGTAATTTTAGAAAGAAGATATAACGACCAAATTGAAAGTGATGTATCAGATATGTGCTGGCTAATTTTTGGAATTGCAGTACATAGTATTATAGAAAATTCAGAAGAAGATAGTGGACAATTTAAAGAAGAAAAATTAAAAGTAGATTTGGGAAAATATTTTAAAGAACTTGATGGTTATTATTTAAGTGGTAGGTCAGATATGATTGATTTAATAAATAAGTCAATCACTGATTGGAAAACTTGTTCTGCATGGAAAATAATATATAAAGATTTTGAAGATTGGCGAAAAGAAATGCTTATCTATGCTTGGGCAGTTAAGGATATGGGATTTGATATGGATAAGGCTGAAGCTATTGCTTTTATAAAAGACCATAATAAGACTAAATCAAAGACAGAAGCTAATTATCCTAAACTTCCTATCTGGGTTGAAAAATTTGCCTTTACAGAGAAAGATTTTAGTGAAATAGAAGAATTTATCTATAACAAGTTTTTATCTCTTAAATCAAACGAAAACAAGCCAGATGAGGAACTTCCTATGTGCAGTGAAGAAGAAAGATGGAGAGAGCCTACTAAATATGCAGTAAAGAAGAAGGCTAATAAAACAGCTTCAAAATTACATGATACTTTAGAAGATGCAGAAGCTCATCTGAAAAATTTGGAAGAAAAATATCCTGATATTTATGAAATTGAAGTTAGGGAAGGAACAGACAAAAAATGCTTGGAATATTGTTCATGTAATCGGTTCTGTCCTTACTACAAAGAAAAGTATATGAAAGAAGGTAAATAATGCAAAAGTTTATTGCAAATGGTAATCTATGCAAAGATATAGAATTAAAAACAACTCAAGGTGGAAAATCTGTTTTAAGAAATACAATTGCCATTAGAAATGATTATAAAAATGAAGATGGACAGTATGGTAGTGAGTTTGTAAACATAGTTGTTTGGGGAAAAAGTGCAGAATTTTTATCTGAATATGCAACCAAAGGAACAAAAATATTAATTGAAGGTAAAATCACTACTAGAAGTTATGATAAAGAAGATGGCTCTAAAGGATATGTTACAGAAGTTAATTGTAATAGTATTGAAATCTTAGACCATAAAAAGAATACTAGTGCTACTAGTGAAGAAGAAGGTACTCTAGATCCATATAAGGAATTTGGAAATCAAATTACAGTAAGTGTCGATGATCTAGAACTACCATTTGAATAAAGAGTGTATAAATAAAATTTTGGAGGATTAAATATTATGAAATTATTAAGAAAAGTTGAAGCTATTGAAAAAATGGTTGGAGTAAATTATAAAATTTTAAATAAAGATTTAATTGAAGTAAAAACTTCAAATGAAAAATTAAAGGAGAAAGTTGTCAAACTTGAAGAAGATAATTTTAGTCTTGTAAATGAAAATAATTCTTTAGTGGCTGAAAATAATGAGTTAAAGGAACAATTAAAGAAACTTGTTAAGCCAAAAAGAAAATATGTCAGAAAGGCAAAAAAGGAAGATTAATTGATTGGGGCATTTCTTAGGAATGTAAGCCCCCAATTCAATCCTTTATTTACAAAAAAATTATCAATATGAATTGATTAAGAGTTTTTGATAATTTTCTCTTTTTTTAAATTATGTTAGATAAAGAATTTGAGAGACTTAGAAGAGATAGAAATCTCTTTCAATTAGAGAACACAAGACTAAATAAAAAAATATTAATGATGGAAGATAATTATAATAAATTAACTAAAAGAAATAAAGTATTAGAAATGGTTGAAAAATACTTGCCAGATAGAATTAATAAATTAAAAGATATTAAAGAATATTCTACTGCTGTATTGGAACTACAAAGTTTATCTGATGCTTTATCTTATGAGAGAAAGAAAATTGATAATGAAGAAGAAGAAACCGAAGAATTATAAACCAAAAAGGTTATCTAAAGATGATAAAAAGGAATTAGTAAAATTATTTCCTGAATTAAAAAAATAGAGAGAAGTGATGACAATGAGAATAAGGTGTAAACACTGCAACACTATAATTGAGGGAGATGGAAAAGGTACATATATTACCTGCAAATGTAAAAAATGTGCTATAGATGAGACAAAATATTATTGGAGAATAATCGGAAATATCGAAGATTTTGAAGAAATAAAAGATGAATATATTAATATAAAAAATAACTATGTTTTTCAAGATATGATTATTGGTTCTCTTAGATATGCACTTGGTAGAAGAACATATTCTTCTGATGAGACTATAGATTTTATAATGGAACATAAAGAGATTATTACAGAAAGAGTATGCAAGGTAATGCTTAGAGATCTAAAATGGTATTTTGAAGATAGAAGAAATGGAATTATCATAGATGATACTTGTGATTTTGAAAGCTGGATAAAATTGCAAAACTGGTTATTTGATATTGCAAAGGAAAAAAAATATGATATAATGAGTTATGAAAGAAGGTAGTTTAGAAGTGAATAGATTTTTAAAAATCAATTTAGAGAAGAAATACATCTTGTTTGGCATTTTAGGACTATTCTTACTTATCACTATTTTTAGTAGTTTTACAACTGTTAGAAGTGGTGAAGTAGGATTAAAAGTCAGATTTGGTAAAATAGTTGATACCTCACTTAGCGAAGGTGTTAATTTCAAAATACCATACATTGAAAAAATAGTTAGAGTAAACATTAGAGTACAAAAATCAGAACTTACAGTGGAAAGCTCTACAAAGGATTTACAATTAGTAAATACTACAATTGCTGTTAATTATCGTGTTGATGGTAAGAAAGCAAGCAATCTATATAAGACAGTAGGAAATGAGTATGAAGAAATTATACTACAACCTGCTATTAAGGAAAGTATTAAATCTGCTATTGCTCAATATAATGCAGAAGAAATTACTACTAATAGAACTGCTGTTAGTGAAAGTTGCTTAAAAGCTATTCAGAGTAAAGTTGAAAAATATGGAGTAATAATTGAAGATTTCAATTTAACAGATTTTAGCTTTAGTGAAGAATATACTAAAGCAATTGAAGAAAAACAAGTAGCAGAGCAGAATTTAGAAAAAGCTAAATTAGAGGCAGAGACTAAGATAACTAAAGCAAAAGGTGAATCTGATGCTAATGCACTACTTGAAAAAACTTTAACAAAAGAAATCTTAACTGAAAAATTCATTGAAAAATGGAATGGTGAATTACCAGATACTTATGCTGGTGATGATGTTATGGGAATATTTAATTTAAAATAAATGGAATATTTTATCAATATAGAAGAACTTAAAAGTGATATTATTTTGTTAAAGAAATTACTTGAAACAAAAGAAAAAGAATTACAGGCATATTATGATAAAATTAGTTCTTCAAAAGGATTTGATAATATTTTGTATAAGAACCTATACAATGGTCTTAATCCATCTAGGGCTATTGAAAAATCAGTAGAAGAATATAATTCTTCAAGAGATGAACAAGATTGGATATCTATTAGAACAGCTTGGAGAAAATATTCTCTCTTAAAAAAAGAAATAAATATTAACTGACAGTGATTTGTCAGTTTTTTTCATGTTAAATTTATCTTGGTTAAGGCAAGTTCCTTTCTTTGGTAAACCTTAATGAAGGACACAGCTTCCCCAATGATGTGTCCTTGTAACCAATGTAAGAACAGATGGAGGAAATAACATGAATGAAATTGAAAAAATAATCAATCAAAAGAAAACTGAAAATGGTGATACTTCTTATAAAAGTACAGGAAACAATTTAGCAGATTTATTTTTCTTAACTTCATACTTTGAAAAGCATTTAGATGAGGTTAAAATTGGAAATACTGAAAAAGAAAAATTATTTTCAATGTTTATAAGAGATCCTAGATTTGGTTTAGGAAGAAGAGACTTAGGAAGAACATTAATGATGTATTCTGGAGTATCTTCTGAAGATATAGTTTTAGCAGGTAGATATGATGATTTATGGCATATACCTACTAAAAATAATTTAGAATATCTAAAAGAAAAAGTAATTAATGGTGATGAACTAGCAAAGAAGTGGCTTCCTAGACTTACTTCTGGAAAGAAAACAAGGCTTTTTGCTAGAGCATTATGTAAAGAATGGAATCTTACACAAGAAGAATATAGAAAGCTAATAAAAACAGATAAAACAGTTGAATATAAACTTTCTTATGCTGAAAAAAGCGAGGATAATACAGAATTAAATAACTTGTTTGGTAAGATTAATTATACTCATCCTTTAGTAGATAAAATTGATTTTGAAAAAGTTCCTAGTTTAGCAATGCAAAAATATCTAAATACATTCTTAACAAGAGAAGATTTAAAAAATAGATTTGGAGAATACATTAAAGCTGTTAAAGAAAATAAGGCTAAAGTTAATGTATCTACAGCAACTGTACACGATGCTTACAAAACAGTAAATAGAAATTTAAGTGAAGCAAGTGATATTATTGGTAAGAAGATAGTAGAAAGTGCTACTTTAGGTGTAGAACTAAATGCTATACCAATTTTAGATACATCAGGATCAATGTATTCATCTTGGAGAACAGTTGATTACAGTAATGTTAATGATATTGGTGTTAAAGCTACTTCTGTGGCTCATGCAATTGCAACTCATTCAACATTTTCTAAAAATCAATTAATATCATTTAGTTCTAATCCACAATTAATGACAATTAAAGGTGATACATTAGAAGAACAATATAAATCAATGTACACAGGAGATTGTTCTAATACTGATTTTAAGAAAGTTATGGAATTATTATCTAAATTAAAAAAATTTCCAGAATATTTAGTAGTTCTTTCTGATATGGAATTTGATATTGGCTCAATTCAATCAAAAGAAACTACTATGAAGATATTTAAAGAGTATGGTGCTAATACTAAAATTATTTGGTGGAATTTTAATGATAGAAACAAGACAGTTCCTGAATTTGATGAACATGGTAATATTTATCTTAGTGGATATAATTTACAAATATTAAAATTAATAGAAAATGGTTTTGATATGACAGAATATATTGATAAAGTAATAGAAGATTATAGAAAGAAGATTGGTAAGTAATGCCGAAGCATAGAAAAGATGGCAATGGTACTCAAGCTAAACAATATCAAGAACATTTTTCAAAGATAGCAGATAAAACTTCTAAAGGTAAAACTAATAAAAAGAAGAAGAAACCTAAAAAAACAACATTTAAATAAAATAGAAATACACTCACAGCAACATAAAGATAGGGATAATAATTCCCTCAGTAGCTCAATAGGTAGAGCATTAGTAATGGGTACTAAGTGTTTATGGTTCGAGTCCATACGGAAATAAAAAGTGTATTGTAATTAGAGGATAATAGAAAAGCACATTTACAGCAAAAAAATATGGTAAAACAATCAACTTGTAATTGATAGAAGATGGTTCGATTCCATCATAGCTTGAATAGGCTATAAGTTTAATGGTATTCTATGTGCTTTGATAAATAAACTTTCCTATTTCAAAAAGGTCAAACAGCATAAAAAAAGAATTAACAATACTCCATACTGATTATATGATTGATTTTTTTGAGACCTTTGTTAAAAAGTAAAAATGAAAAGCACGAGTACAGCAATAATTAGATTTATGTGAAAGTTATAAAATATTAAGAAAATATTCAAGAACATTACATTAGAAGTAAATAATTCGTGCTTTGTTAAGTTTTGTGTTTCTCATTTTAATAGGACTAACAGCAATAAAATTGTCGATAGTAAAAGGATTAGGTAAATGACAAAAAGTCCTATGTTCTTCTATTATTGCACCATAGTCAAGTGGTAAGACAGTGGACTTTGAATCCATGATCCCTAGTCCGAATCTAGGTGGTGCAACCACATATAATAACTCCTCCTAAACAAAAGAGGGTAGTATCTTAAATATAGATACATCTCAAAGCACATTAAAAGTGCTTTTTTTAAATAAAAAAGGCTTATAAGGGATTTAGTAAGGAGAACACTCAAATGCTCAAATTTACAATAAATTTGCCACCTAGAACTAAAAAAAATTCACAAAGAATAGTAGTTGTTAGAAATAGACCTATGATTATACCTAGTAAATTATATAAGGATTATGAAAAAGAATGTAAAAAATATATTCCTAAACATGATCCTATAGATTATCCAATTAATCTTAAATGTGTTTATTACATGGCTACGAGAAGAAAAGTAGATTTATGTAATTTGTTAGAAGCTACATGTGATATGTTAGTTCACTATAACATTATTACCGATGATAATTCCAAAATTGTATATTCACATGATGGAAGTAAAGTTCTTTATGATAAAAATAATCCCAGAGTGGAAATAGAGATAGAGAGGGTAGATGATGAAAATATTTAATTCAATAAAATTAATAGATTTTTTGAATCTTCAATATAAACCAAAAAAACAATTTAAATATTATGATGACTATGCTTGTTTCTTATACTATGATATATTCCAAATGAATGAAGAAAAGTATTATGAGCAATTAGAAGAGGATATTAAAAGATTTTCTGATATGCAAACAGGCGAGGAAAGAAAAAAGGCAGGTAAGAAATGGAAACAAAAGCTGTAAAAATAGTAAGAGATAGAAAAGAAAAGAAGATCGATGGAAGAAAGAAAATAGCTGATAAAGTATTTAATGAAACAAAAAAAGAGCTTATTCCTAATATGCAAAATAAACTCAAAGAGATTTCAGAAAAGATATCTAATCTTGATAATAATGATAATGGACTAATTGCTACTCAAATTGAACTAATTTTAGGAGAGAGGGCATGGTCTGATATATGTACTATCAATAGCAAGACATATACTCCAGAAGAAATTATGATAGGACTAGAACTTTATAGACAAGCAATAGCTTTGATTAATGAAAAAGTTGTTTATCCACCAAACATATATACTTTCTGTTCTTTTATGGGAATATCAACAGCAACTTATAATTCATATAGAGTTGATCCAGAGAGGGCAGAAGCTATAAAAATGGTAGATGATTATATTGCAGGTATTCAATTTACATCAGCACAACTTGGTAAGATAAAAGAGGTAATAACAATATTTGGACTAAAATCAATACATGGCTTATATGAAGCACAAGCACCAGTTCAAGTTAAGAAAACAGATAAGACAGATATTGATGAAATTAGAGACCAAATAAAGCTATTAAAAAAGGTAGGTGTAGTAGATGCAGAATACGAAGAAAAAAAATAAAATAGTAGGAATTAAAATAGACACTAAATCAGAAAAGTATAAGAATAAAATCTATTACTATAAGACTGATAAGAATTTAAAAAAAGGCGAAGTAATAAAAGCTAAAATGCCTACTGGTGGAACTGCTACTTGTACTGTATCTATTGAAAACAGCAAGAAGAAAAAATACGGTTTAAAAGTACTTGATATAGAATAAAAGAACTGTAAATTGCAGTTCTTTAATATTTTTTAGATAGTTTACTAAGTGATGAGAAAAATGCTAATACGATTGCTAATATTATTATCATTGTTCAACCTCCTTTTTCAATCTTTTGTATATGGTGCTTAATCTTTCAACTTTATATAATTCTTTATATTTATTAGTTAATGTATAAAAGTAAGGTTTATTGAATTTATTAACATCTAAACTCTCTTTAATAGTAGAATTGTTTTCAATAATATATTCTAGTACACTCAAATATCTAGGTATTGAATCGGATCTCATCGGTCTGCCAAGTTTTTTTCCGTTCTTTCTAGCACTATATAAGCCTTCTTTTGTTCTCTCTGAATTGATATCTCTTTCAAATGCTGATACAATTGTAAAAAATCCTAGTATCAATTTTGTGATAGCATCCATGTTCTTTCCAGCCTTTAAATATAGATTTTCTTTTAACATTGTAATATTTACTTCTTTTTTTTCAATTAGATTTGTAATTACATCAAAAGTAGCATATAAACTTCCTCTTGATAGTCTTGATAAACTTTCAACGATTATAGTATCACCTTTTTTTAGGCTTTCAAGTAATTTGCTAAACTCTGGTCTCTTAAGACTTCTTCCTGTGTAGGTTTCAAGGATATATTGACAATTAATCTTATCAATATATCCTTTTTCACTTAATATATCAATTTGTCTATCATATAATTGCTTATCTGTTGATTTCCTTATATAACAATATTGCATAATTATAATTCCTAATACATTACTGGAAGAAGTAGGCAAGTTTCATTATTTTTATTATATAAGAATATAGGTTCATTTTTCTTTTTACCATAGCAAGTAACATCTTTACCTAAAATATCCAATGTTTCTTTTAAATATGATACATTAACTCTTATTTCTGTATCGTTAGCATATAAAGAGTATGTAGTATATCTATCTTCTCTTGTTTTATATGCACCAATAACATCATTAATATCTATATTTATTTTTGTATATTCGTTATTATCCATATCATCTTCTTTTTTAAACATATTTGTAAGACTAGGATAACAACCTAATATCATAGTATCATCATCGTAATTATCATCTTTTTTATCTACTACTTGTTTAAATGGTAGTTCTGTTTCATTTAATTCATAGGCTCTATAACTATCAGTAAATTCTATTTTGTTATTATAATTAACATGGTATCCACTTAGTATAGGTCTAATATCCTTATTTTTATTTAATACTTTTTTTATAGCACTTAATCTAGTTTTGTTAGTTGTTTTATAATTAACATTACTTTTAATATCTAATTTTATATTAGTTATTATTTCATCTAGTAAATCATAATTTCCCTCTTTTACCCTTAATAAATCTTTTAATATTTTTTCATTACTCATTTAAATCACTCCATTTCTTATTCTTAATATAAAGGTTTTCTTCCCACCAGTTATATTCTAAATCAGATCCGCTAGGTCTATAAACTCCCTTTTCATCTTCTTGTTCTTGATAATCAAAAATAATATCTTCACTTATTATAAAGTCTCCTTTATTTTTTATTCTCACATAAAGTTCCTCATCATCAGTTTTTCTCCATAACTCTTGATATAGTTCTTCTAGATTTTTTTGTATATCAGAAATAAGATATTTTTTATTATCATCTATTTGGTCTATTTCAGCATTATCAATAATATCTTGTAAATATTCATAGCAAGTTTTTAATTCTCCTAAAATCTCTCTATTACTCATTTTTTATTCTCCTCTTTAATAATTTCATATTCAGGTAATTTGTTCCAATTATAATATTTTTGTAATTTCTTATCAGTTTCTTTTATATCTTTTAAATATTTTTTAGCAAACTCTAAAGTTTTACAACTTGCTAAGATAAAGTCTTTGTTATCTTTTAAGACAATATTGTATCTCATACTTCCTCCTTTAATCTGATGAACTTCAGAAGAAGTCCTCTTCTACAAAAGTATATATATCATATTCGTTATAGACTTCTTCATCAGTTACTATCTCATCAATATTAGCCATTTCTCCATAACTAATATTTCTTTTTTCTTCTTTATATAATAGTTCATCTAAGTATCGTATTTTTAATTGTTGCAGTTGTTCTCTATTTAAATCTCTAACACTCATTTTTACCTCCTATTAATAATATAAATAATCTTTTATATCCCACTCATCATCATATAAAGCATCATCTTTGTTTTCTGCAAGTATATCTGATAATCTTGTTATTTGCACATCATCAACATCTAAATAACTATCTTCTAGCATGCTAATTAACATATCAATTTCTTCATCAGTAGCCTTAACATCATAACATTTTAATGATTGCATTATGCAATGTCTATAATACATTTTAGTTATCAAATATTCATTTGCATTAGATACTATCATATTATATAAATCTTTTTCATTAGTATTTTTATTTATCATTTTAATTCCTCCTTTTTATTTGTTCTATTCATTATTTCTTTTATATCCTCACTCCAATTAATTTCATTTAATAGTGAAGAGGGATGTTGCCAATCTATCATATCAAATACAATTTCAGTTATTTCTTCTACACATTCATCATTAAAATCTTCATCATAAAAGTGTTTTAATTGATAATAAGTATCATTATAAATATCATCGTATGTATAGTAAGTGTATTCATCTATTTTATCAACAGGTATCTTGTATTCAGTTTCATAGTCTTTTGAAATAGTATTATATTCAGGTATATAGCAAACACCTTTTTTACTTTTAAAATTATCATAGTTTTTATAACAATAACCATTAAAAGTATGTTCTAGTTCATAATATTTCATTTTTCCTCCCAAAAGATATAAAGATAAAGATGTAGGTATCATCATTTACTACTATATTAATTTTAGAGTAGGATAGAGGGTGCTATTTCTAGCACTCCTATTCTAATCAGTTGCTCTGTAGTAATAACTTAGTTCTTCATCTTTTAAGTTATTAACTGCATAATTATCGGCGATTCGCCATAGTTCATCATAAACTTTAGCATATTCTCTGTTTTTATCATAATAATCAAATATTCTCCAGTTAAGTACTATAACTAACTCTGTAAGATATTTATAATCATATTTCCACTCTTTAAATGCCCTATTAAAAGTATCTTTTATAGCACTAACTCCGAACATATCAGCAATAGCAAAATCCTTGTCAAAAGTTGTAATAAAATGATAATCCACTTTTTAACCTCCTTTATCTTTATTTTGTAGTCAAGAAGCTAGTAATATTACTAGTCCTCTTGACTTGCATTTTTACTTGATAGAAAAGTCAATCTATCAGCAATTATTTTGTAGTTTTCTTTTATGTTTTCTCTTTCAATGTGTCCTTTAACTCCAACTACATCATTTAATGATAGGTAATCACTAGACTTTTCAAATATGTTTTCGCTTGTAGTAATATCAACATAATATATAGGATATATACCATCATCATTTTTAGTACTTGCATTTACTGATAATGTGATAATCTTTTTATCTTTATCAATAGAGTACACTCTTCCAACTAGTATAACTTGATTTAACATTTTAACACCTCCCATTATTTAATTTTTTCTTGACTTTTAAATAAAAGCCATGTTATAATGAGAAAGCAAGGGCGATATACCAAAAAATAGGTATATTCATCTTGTGTTGTTTGGTAAAGAGTGATAAGTTTAGCGACTAACTCTTTATCTTTTTTTTATGTATTTTTTTCTTGCTATCTCAAGCAGTAAATCTCTTTCAATTTACATATAATATTATATCAAAAAAAGTGATTTTTTGCAATACTTTTTTGCTAATTTTTCCTTATTTTTCAAGGGTTTGCAAGGTTTTTTATATAGTAATAAGTATGTTAATATTAGCATACTTTTTATTATTAATTTATTATTAATTTATTATTCATTTATTAATTAATTATTTATTATTTATCTAAAAAAAGTAACAGAAGTTAAGAAAGATTTTTATATCAAAATAGCATATATATTTTTGCTTTTATAAATGTAAATATATCTCAAAATAATAGCAGTATCAATGTGATCCAAAATTGTTCGTAAAGCCTTATATTATAAGTGTTTGCTGAGTATGTTAATTGGTCGTTTTGTGTACCCTCTCCCTATATTGGAACATGGTAGGGGGGCTTTTTTACCTCCTTATACAACTCTAAAAAATAAAAAGAGCCTTATTTTATAAGCATTTGCAAAGATTTCCGAACAAATGTCATTGTAATGTCAGTAAAAAATGTAGTATAGTGTATGCAAAGGTAAATATTAGGTATAGTAGTACAAAAAAATATATACTAAAGAGGAATATCGGTGTCTAGAATATATATAGGTCTCAATAAAACAGTGATTTTTAAGTAAAAATGGTTAATTAAGCCTTATTTTATGGACATTTATAAATTTAGTAATAGATGAAGAAAAATGTATGTTTATATTTGCAAAAGTATTACATTTAGTGCTACATATTAGGTGAAAAAATGGCTAAAAAATGGTATTTAGTTAATGATGATGGAACAATAGAAGATGAATTAGATACAGGAAATGTATTTTTAACACAAAAACAGATTGATTACCTAAATGGTGCTAAGAAGATAAAGAGCCATTTTTTAAAGGTAAATGATGTTTATTTAAGTGAATTAGTAGAAGTATCTGATATGGTATTAATACTAATGCAATATATTGGATATTTTAATGGTGTACTAACACATCGTAATGGAAGAGTGATGTACACAGATTCTATGATAAAGAAATTAAAAAAAAGAAGTAGAAGTGGACATAATGCTATAAATAAGTTAATATCTTTAGATATTATTCATAGAAAAAAGGAAGGAAGAAAATATTATTATATATTTAATCCATTTATAGCACATAGAGGTCCGAGAGTTGCTAAGGAATTATATGAAGATTTTAGACTTAGCAAATGGAATAGCGAAAATTATAAATAGGTGGGTGTTTGTCATGAAAAATAATAATAATAGTGGAATTGGTTTTATAGGATTATTAACAATTGCTTTTATAGTTCTAAAGCTAACTAATTATATTAAATGGAGTTGGCTTTGGGTACTTAGTCCAATATGGATAAGTATATTACTTATTTTTGTAATTGCTATAGTTATTGCATTTTTAGAGGAGAAAAAATAGTGAAGGATACTTATAAGATAAATTCATTGAAGCCATTATATCAGGTATATGCTAACTATAAAGATTTAGTTTCATTTTATAATGACCATCAAAATATTAAAGGTGAAGCTGTTATTAGAGAAAGAATAGATTACATCATGAAAAATGGTGTTAAAGGTAGAAGTGAAATTGAGACTTTATGTTGGATATTAGGAGAGAATTTACTTGGAGAAAAAATTACTGACTAGAAGTCAAAAAAAGGTCTATGATGTAATAACAGGCTATATTAATTTATTTGGTGTAGCACCTACTATTAAAGAGATATCTGATGAACTAGAAAAAGCAAGAAGTACAATACATGAAGAAGTGAGTATTTTAGCAAAAAAAGGATATATAACAAAAATGAATAATAAAAAAAGGGGAATAATTGTAATAAATAGGTGATTATAGTGTTATCAATTAGTGATTATATAAGGATCATATTAAAAAAGAAAAATATGACTAATATGGATTTAGTCAGAAAGATAAATAAAATAGAAGAAGAAGCTGGTGTAGAAGAAAGAACTAAAAAACAAAATATCACTAGTTATCTAAATGGATATCAATCTTGGGGCTATGAGTTTGTAAGAAAAGTAGAAGTTGCTTTAGAACTTAGAGATGGTTTTCTAATGAGAATGTTAGGTAAACCTAAAACTAGAGAATCAAGAAAGAGATATGAAGAAATAATGAACAAATATAGGGTGAAAAAATGATAGAATATTCAAAATTTGAAAGATACATGACAGAGTTTAAAAAACTGTTAGAAACAGAAGAAAAAATTGATGATTCACTAAGAGAATTATCACCAGAGTTTGGTGGCTTTTCTTTAGGAATAGCAATTGATTTAATACATGATTTATTAAAAGATGTAATGCTAGATAGATATGATAATATCTGTTATTACATATATGATTTAGAATGGGGAACTAAATGGAAAAAGGATAGTGTAATAGATGGAAATACAGGTGAGTCTATTCCACTAAGAAATTTAAGTGATTTATATGATTTAATAAGAGATGAGGCAAAATAAGATGTTTAATTTTAAGAAGATAAAAAAATTAGAAAGTAGTTTAAAAATACAAATAGAAAATAATAAGTTATTAAATAAAAGAAGTCAAAGACTTGCAGAAGAAAATAGAAAAATGCAAGAAGAGTTAGTTAATGCTAGAAAAACAGTTAATGAACTAGTGGGGGAATTAGAAAAATATATGCCGAAAAAAGCAAATAAAAAATAATGGCTTATAAAGTAGGAGATAAGATTAATTTACCAAAGCAAGAGCCAGAAAAAAATAGTAAATATAAAGAGACTTTAACTGATATTTATAATTTTTTAAAGAAGAAAAAAGATGATAATTTTAGGTTAGAGTGGATAAAGCAAGCTATTAATATTTTAGATGAATATATAGAGATAGATAGAGTAAGTGCAGTAGATTTATGTAACAATAAATATATACCACTCTTAGAAAAAATATTAGAAGAATGTAAAACCTCTAATATGAATGATTTTTTTAATTGTTATAAAAGACTTTATGCAATATGTGGAAGAAGAAATTTAGAACATTTTATTGATTACATGGAATTTGAAAAAGTAGATAGAGTTCTAGCTAAAAGAAGAAAAGTGTTAGAACCATTTATATATGCTTTGAATAGATGTGTATATGATACGAATTTAAGATATATAATTGCTTCTTTTCCACCATCTTTTGGTAAGTCTTTTTGTGCTAATTATTTTACAGCATGGTTATATGGACAAGATATTAATAATTCTGCTCTTAGAATATCTTATAGTGAAGAGTTAGTATTAGGTTTTAGTAGAAGTATTAAAGACTTAATTAGTAGTCCGTTATATAGTGATATTTTTCCACAATATAAATTATATGGTAATAAGCCATTTGTTAAAGAAAAAGAATCAGACTGGAAAATAAAAAATGCGACTGTTTTAACATCACATTATTCTAGGACTAGAGATGGTGCTATTACTGGTGTAAGAGCAAAGAAACTAATATTTGATGATATGACTAAAGGTGCAGAAGAATCAACTAATGCTAATCTTCATAGAAGTTATTATAATAAGTGGAAAACAGAATGGTTTCCTAGAAAAGATGGTAAATATCCTACTTATATATTTTTAGGAACAATGTGGTCTCCTGAAGATATATTAAATAGAGTAAAGGAAGATAGAGAAAGAGTATCGCCACTAATTCCTAGTAAAGATTATCCATATCTTTGGGAAAGTGAAGATGGTAGTACTATATTAATAAAAGTGCCACTACTAGATGAAAATGATGAAAGCACTTGTGAAGAAATATATACAACTGAAGAAGCAAGAGAAATAAGAGATACTACTGATGAATATTTATTCTCATGTGTATATCAGCAAGAGCCAATTGCACCTACTGGACTAGAATTTGCTTATGAACTACTTAATACTTATGAGACACTTCCTAGAACAGAGACAGGTGAAATTGATTGTGATGAATACTGCTTTGGTGCTTTAGATCCATCAAGAAGAGGTAAAGATAATGTTGCTATGCCAATATTTAGAAAAGGAAATAATGGTAAATATTATTTTATTGATTGTATCTTTAAAAGAGAAGCAATAAGTGAATTATATGATGAAATAGTAGATAAAATAATAGAACATAAAATAATAGATTTTGTAATTGAAAATAATACCGATACAAGTTTAAAACAAGTATTAGATGCTAAATTAAAAGAAAAGGGTTTTGACTATTGTATTATTAGAGAAAAATATAATGTTAAGAATAAAGAGCAAAGAATAAAAGATATGAGAGGTCATATTAAGAATAATATATATTTCTTATCAAAAGATAAAATAAGACCAAAAACAGATTATCAAAACTTTATGAGAGATTTTGTTACATATTCATTTGATTATCCAAATAAACATGATGATGCTCCTGATAGTCTAGCTTTATTTACAGCAGAGACAATAATAGGTAAAGGAATTCTACCTAAACCAATACCAATTGATAGAAAAGAATTAGGAATATAAAAAAACTATGTTCTTTTTTTCTTTTATATGATAAAATAATATTGAAAGAAAAAGGTGAAAGAAAGTAAAAAATGTTTAAGAATCGTTTAACGAAAATAGAACCAATTATAGTTAAAAGTAAAAAAAGAAAAAAAATTCTCTCAAAAGATGAATTGGAAGCTGAACTTATAGGTTATCGTAAGCAATTTATCAAAAGATGCAAGTATGTTTTTAAAGAAGATAAAGCAGTTGCATGTTATATGGAAATAGAAACTAATGATCCAATATTTTTACAATCTTTTGAGCAAAATGCTGAGAAGAATGTTGTCTTAGATGGAAATAAAAAAAAGTTTGAGTGGAGTGATGAATATTTTTTACAGAAAGGCAAAGGATGTTCAAAAGAAGAAATCAAATCTTTTTTAAAACAAATGGGTTATAAAATCAAAAAGTAACTATATTATATGAGGAGAAGTTATGAAAAAAAATATATTCTTTTTTTCTTTTGTATGATATAATGAAGATGAAGTTAGGAGTGTTAAGCTATGAAGAAAAGTATTAAGATATCATTAATTGTTATAGGAATAATCGTTTTATGTTTCATAATTGATTTAATATGTATTTTTACAATCAATAGACCACTATTTGCCATTAAAGAAGATAATGGAGATTCTGTTAATTTAATATATAGAGGATTATTTTATGATACATATAATTGTCATGAATTTTCTGCACCACAGATAAAAGTAAAAGGTGCAAAATATACCTGTGCTGGTATAAAATTTGATGAAGAAAAAGTAACTTTATCTAAATTAAGAAATATAAGACAAAAAGTATCTGATGGTTTAAATAATGTAGTAACTGATAATGTTGCATCAGTTGGTATTGATGAAGTAAAAAGAGTTGTTATTATTGAGTTGATAGATAATAGTGATGAACAACAAAAATGGTTTAGAGAGAATATTTATGATTCAAAGTATATTGTATTTAAACAGGGCGGACCATATACAACATCAAACGATGGAAGTATAAAACCAAATTTATTTGACAGAAGAGAAATAATAAAAGTAGCAATTGATAATTATTCACAATATGAAAATTATTTTGAATATAGCGATAAAGATATTATAGATAAGATATATAATTTGTTTAAAGATTTAAAAACAAATGTTAAAAGTAAAAGTAATGAACCAGAAAATCCAGATGAATTATATACAGTAACTTTCTTTAATGATGAAAATATGTTGATACAGAGTGATAATGATATTTTTAAAGCAATAGTTCATGTATATAGAAAAGGTAACAAGTACTATGCTGAAGAACAAAAAAATGGAATTTATGAAATAACAGAAGATGCATTCAATGTTATTAAGAACTTGGTTAAATAATATTTAAATTATTAAGTTATTGTAATATTAAGATATTTAGAATTAAGTAGCAGATGAAAAATCTGCTATTTTTGTGGTAGAATATATATATGACTTCTAAACCAGTGGTAGAAAACTACAACTAAACCACAGGTCGGTTTACTATTCATTTTTTTGATGATAAAATTGTAGATGTAAGGAGGGAAAAATATGGATCCAATGAAAACAGGTATGATAATTTCTGATGCTAGAAAAAAACTAAAAATGACACAAAAAGATTTAGCAGATAAATTATTTGTATCAGATAAAGCCGTAAGCAAATGGGAACGAGGCTTATGCTTTCCAGATATATCTGTTTTAATACCACTTACAGAAACATTAAATATTAGTTTATATGATTTATTAAGAGGTGAAAAAGTGAATAAAGAAGAAGTTGAAGAAACATTAAAGAATACTATTAATTATTCTAATAATGAATTGAATAGAAAAAAGAAAAAGTATATTATAATTAGTTCAATTTCAATTTTTATAATTGTAGTTATAGGTATGATTACTATATTTAGTATTAATAATGATAGACAATTATCTGGAATAATAGATAGAGATGAAATACATAGTATAAATTATTATTCAGATTATAAAACAACTATTAGTGATGAGAATCAAGAAAAATTAGAATTAATTATATTGAAATTACCTTTAAAATGGAAAGAAAGAACTTTCCGAACTAAAGCAAATGAAATCGAAATAGATTATGATGTAACTTATAAAGAAGTTGTTAAAGCATATAATGATAAAATATATGTTAATCGTGCGATGATAAATAATGTTCTAGTCATTTTTACAACTGTTTCAGATACCGATACTATTAAAATTAGATTTACTGATAATAGTTATACAATTTCTAAAGAAACTTTATTAAATGAATTAGTAATTTCTTCATTTGATGAATTACTTGATGAAGATGTTTGGAAAGAAAAAATTTCAAAAAAATTAGTAAATGATGAATTTATAACTAAGAATTTTAATTTATTTAAAATAAAAAAAGTTTCAGCTAGTGATTTAGAACAAGATTTAACTCCTGATAGATAATGAGTTATAGAAACAACAAATTAGATTTATTAAGAGTAATGTCAATGATAATGGTTATTATAATTCATATAGCAAACTATTATTGTAGATCATACTCTGATATTAGCAAAGCATCATATTTAGGAGCATTAATTTTTAATGCAATTTCAAGAATTAGTGTTCCTATTTTCTTTATGATAAGTGGTGCAACTTTATTAAGTAAAAAATATGATAAAGATAAAAATAGATTAAGAATAAAAAGAAGAATAATTATATTAACTGTTATTACTATCATATACATTGTATGGGATACATGCTTTATGAACAAAAGTATTGATGTTGTTAGTTTGTTATATAAACCAGAAAGAAAACTTTTATGGTTTATGTATGCAATAATAGGGATTTACATATCGCTACCTTTTGTTAAATGTATGATTGATAATATGGGAGTTAGGGAAGATAAATTATTTGTAATTTTATGGATTTCTTTTAATGGGGTATTAAAGTATATTGGTATTAGTGATTACTTCAGAATACCAATAATTGATGGAACATATTATTTAGGGTATTTTATTATTGGCTATTTAATAATGAAATATTCAAAAGAAATAGAACTTAAAAAGAAAAATTGGTTTTTGATTTTAATAACAATGTTATCATTTATAATAATTATAACTATTACATACATTGTTTCATTAAATAATAATAAACATTTTACTGGATTACTTACATATAGCAATTTATTTATTATTGTTTCATCAATAGCAAGTTTTATATTTATATATTTTAATATAAAAGATATATCAAATTCAAAAATCTCTAAATTGTCATACTTATCATTTGGTATATACTTGATACATGGAATATTATTAAACCTAATTATGAAATATATTCCATATAAAAATATAAATTCGTATATTGGTATTCCAGTAATATTAATTGTTATTCTTTTGTTTTCTTGCTTAATAATAAATTTAATAAAAAAGAATAAATTCATTAATAAATATTTATAAGGGAATTGGAACATTTTAATGTTACGATATTAATATTTGAAAGAAAAAATGAAATATAAAAAAACTATATTTCTTTTTTTCATTTTATGTTATAATTTATTTGAGTGATACAAGTAATGTACTGTATTTCAAATAACCACACCCCTGTGGATAAATTATATAAAATTGTATCACTCGGATAGATTATATAAACAAAAGGTTTACTTATAAAAGTTTAACTAAACAAATTATTTATTTATCATGCAAATGCGTTATATATAGTATTTGTAATATAAAATAATAATATTTTATTGGGGGAGTTATGGAGCAAATAAAGTTATTATCGTATGAAGAAGAAAAAAAACTTACGAAAAAAGAATTGATAAAATATTATGCTGAATTGAGGGAATATTTAGTATCGCAACCATATTCTAATTTTAGTAAACTTGGAATTGCAACTAGAGAAAAAATAAATGTAATGATTAAAAAAATATTGAATGTTATTATTAAATATGATATTAAAATTGATGGTTTAGATAATATCCCAGATAGTCCTGTTATCTATGCGAGTAGTCATCAAGATTTTAACGATATAATAAATAGTATTTATGCTTGCCCAGAACATATATTAACACTTAATGCTTCAAATATAAGTATGATATTAAAAATGCTATTAAATATAAATGGAGTGTTTTTTGTTAATCGTGATGACAAAAATAGTAGATTTAATTCTAAATTAGAAATGTCTAAGGCAGTTTTAAAAGGAAGAAGTGTAAATTTGTATCCAGAAGCAACATGGAATTGTAGTCCTAACAAATTACATCTTCCACTTTATATTGGCATGGTAGATGTGGCAAGAATTACTGGGGCACCAATAATACCTGTTGTTCAAGAATACACTTATGATCAATCAAAATTAGATGGTAAATCACATGTTGAATCTGTTCACATAATGTTCGGAAAGCCAGTCTATGTATCTATATTTGATGATAGATTTGAAAGATTAGAAGCATTTGATGAAATATTTTCTACTTTAAAATGGAGGCTTTTAGAAGAAAAAGGAGTTTATGATAGAAACTCAATAACCAATCAACTGTATATTGATTATATAAGAGCTAGAATTAATGATTGGAAAATTCCAAAGAATGATATATACGAAGAAAGAAAACAAGTTCTTCATGCTGATAGTGATTTTTATTTATTTCATCATGTGAATGATGTTGATTTTAATGAAAATGGTGATTTGTTGCCTACTGAATATGTTAGAAGGTTGAATGAAATACATACAAAAAGATTAAAAAAGAATTAAGAAGGAGTACAATTTATGATATCTAAATATGTAAATTTATATTTTCCGTTTTGCTCATTAGTAGTAAATGTTGTTTTAGTATTTTTATTTTTTAGTAAGAGAAAAATAAAGAATCTTGACAATTCAATTTATGCAAAATTATTAGTTTGTGGTTTAATTGAATCAAATTTAATGTTTTCTACAAATTTATTAGTTAACTTGTTTTATACTCCAGAAAACTTTTGGGTTTTTAAGGTACTAAACAAAGTTCTATATAGTGTATATATTATATGGCTTACATTTTTGTTTGTATATATATACAAAATAAGTGTTAAAGAAAAGAATGAACTAAAGAAAAGTATAATTTTTGTTTTAGATATAATATTGATTACAGTTATATTTTGCTCACCAATTGAATTATATTATAAAGATAATTTAACTAATTCATTTGGAACTTCATCAAATGTGTTGTATTTTGGGTGTGCATTATATTTGGTTGGAATGTTTATTATCTCGATATTTAATTTTAGAAAATCTTCATCAAAAAAGAAATATATACCATTTTTTATATTGATGTTTTTGATGACAGCAATGATGATAATTAGATTAGTTGATCCTTTGTTAAATTTAAGTTCTAATGTTTTCTCATTAGTTTTATTGGTTATGTATTTTACAATTGAAAATCCTGATATGAAATTATTAGAAGAAGTAAATAAGGCTAAAGAAATATCAGATAATGCCAACGAAGAAAAAACATTATTCCTATATAACATGACCAATGAAATAAGAGGAATAACTAGGGAGATAGATAATAGTGCTGATGCTATATTAGATGAAACAGATCATAAAAAAATAGATGTCGAATTTATTAATAACGAAGCAAGAAACATTAAAGGAAGTACATCAAAATTTTCTGTTATAGCTAATGAAGTTTTAGATGTATCTGCTATTGATAGTGCTAGTATAAAAGTTTATAATGAAAAATATAATATTAAATTATTAATAAAACAATTAATCACTTCATATAAAAATAAATGTGAAGAAAAAGGACTATCATTTAGAAATAATATTGATTTATCTTTACCAGAGTTTTTATATGGGGATAGTGTTAACTTGAAGAAAGTATTAGATATTATTTTAGATAATTGTTATAAATATACTGATAAAGGTTATGTAGAATTAAATGTAAATACAGTAACTAAAAATGATATTGTAAGGTTAGTCATAACTATTGAAGATTCTGGTAGTGGAATGAAGGCAGAAGATTTGAATAGAATAATGAATACTAGAAAAGAAGATAAAGAAAGTACTAATTTAAATAGCAATTTATACAATGCAAAAAAATTAATTACTTTAATGGGTGGAACGATAGTTCCAAATAGTACTTATGGTAAAGGAACTACATTCAAAATAATATTAGACCAGAAAATATATCAAAAAGAGCAGAACTTAGACAGATATAACAATGATATAAAAAAATGGAGAATATTATTAGTCGATGATAACAAAGCTAGTCAGAAAATAGCAAAAAAAGTCATGGCTAATACTAGTGTAGAACTTGATATTGTTAGTTTTGGTAAAGAGTGTCTTGAAAGAATTAGGAGTAAGGAAAAATATGATTTGATATTACTAGATGAGGAAATGAGTCCATTAGATGGAAAGACAATAATGAAAAAATTAAATGAAATTAGATATTTTAATTCAAAAGTTATATTGCTAACAAAGAATAGTGATTATGAATATAATGATGATTATTTGAAATATGGTTTTGCAGATTTTATATTAAAACCAATAAGTAAAGAGAAAGTTTTGGAAAAAATTGGCAAGTTTATGTAGCAAATATGAAATAATTATGTTATAATAATCGGCAAGAGATAG
>CAMVMQ010000005.1 GCA_947168625.1 uncultured Caryophanales bacterium | reverse complement strand
GGATAATTCTAGTAATGTTGTTTATAGTGAGGAGACGGTTGTTAATTATTTTGAAAGTAATGAACAAGAAATAAAGAATAGCTCTTTTAAGGATAAATTTAAAGAGTATTTTATTGAGATAGTGGATTTTATTTTTTATGATACTGAAATTAAAGGTTATACTTTTAGGGAACTTACTAATATTGGTAAACTTAAAGTTATTAGTGTTGCTTTAAAAATAGATAGTTATATAGAAGAAAAAAGCCCTGGATATAAGGATAATATTAAGAGCTCTTCAAACAGAATTTACACTAATGTTAAAGAAAAACTTATTACTTTATTTTTAGATATTTCTAGTAATATATGTAAAGACAGGGAAGAAGATTGTGATAATGCTAAAGAATTATTTGGCGATATTAAGAGTACTTGTAAGATCGGATGGTCTTTTATTAAGGGCTTATTATCTAGTGGTAGTGGTAAGTTAAAGGAATGGTATGAGGTTTATCGTGGAAAATAAGAGATTTCTTTTGATTATTATATTGCTTTTATGTACTAGCTGTTCTTTTGATACAAAAGATAATAGTGATGATAGGAAAATTATTGATAGTATTGTTTCTTATAATAGTGAAATAGATAAGAATTTTTTAGAGTATGTTTATAATGAATATGGAAGAGATAGTTTAATTAAAATAGAAGAATCTTTAAAGAATGATAATTATAGTAATAGTGTATGGCATGATATTACTGGTAATTCTTTTATAGTGCTTAATGATTTATTTAATGATAGATATAAGAATATTGATAATGTTAAGGTATTTGGTACTAAAGATAATGTTAATATTTCTTTTGTAGGTGATATATCACTTGCAGATAATTTTGATATTATTCCTTATTATGATTCTAGAGGCAATGGAGTATATGGAATTTTATCCACAGAAGTTGTTGATAGAATGAAAAGATCTGATATAATGGTTGCCAATAATGAATTTGCTATTACAAATAATGATATTAAAATCAGTAAATTATATAATTTTAAGGCCAATCCAGAAAGGATTAATATATATAAAGAAATGGGTATTGATTTAGTTAGTACCGCTAATAATCACGTTTATGATTATGGCGAGGAAGGATTGCTTGATACAATTAAGTATTTGGATGAATATGATATACCTAATGTCGGCGCCGGAAGAAATATTGATGAAGCAAAAAGAGCTTATTACTTTATTGCGGGGGGTTATAAATTTAGTTTTATTAGTGCTACTAGGGCTGAGAAATATGTGGTTACTCCTAATGCTGGAGAGAATACACCAGGTGTATTTTGGTGTTATGATCCTAGCTTACTAATAGAGACAATTAAGGAGGAAAAGAAAAAAAGTGATTATGTTATAGTTCTTATTCATTGGGGAAGAGAAGACTCACATTTATTAGAGGATGTTCAAAAGGAAACAGGAAAAATATATATTGATGCTGGAGCAGATTTTATTATTGGAGCGCATGCTCACGTACTTCAGGGATTTGAATTTTATAATAATAAACTTATTGCTTACAATTTGGGTGATTTTATTTTTAATAGGGAGACTAAAGATACAGGTATTTTATCTATCTTTATTGATAAAAATGGTAATATTAGTTATGAATTTATTCCTTGTAAACAGGATAATTTTAAGACTTCAATGTTATCTGGTAATGAAAAGGTAAGAGTTCTTAATGATATGAGAAGTTATTCTATTAATACAATAATAGACGACAATGGTAAATTCTATAGTAAGTAATTCAAAGGATAGATGTTAAATTAATTGTAAATACTAGAATATATATATTATGTTTAAATATGTTAAAAAGTTCTTTACTTATTTTTTAAAAATTGTTATAATACTAACTGAGCGAAAGGCTCCTTGCCTTATATTTTTAATAAGGCCGTTAGACCAAAGGGAGGTGTTAAAATGAAAAACTATGAAATTATGTTTATAGTTAGACCAGATATTGATGAAGATGCTATTAAAAATACTGTTAAATCTTTAGAAAAGGTTTTAACTGATAGAAAAGCTAAGATTACTTTATCAAAGGAATTAGGACAGAAAGAATTTGCTTATGTGATTAAGAAATTTAAGTCTGGTTATTACTTTTTATACAACATAGAATCTAAGGATGATGCTGCTGTTAAAGAATTTAGCAGAGTAGCTAGATTAGATGAGAATGTTGTTAGATATCTTGTATTAAACTTAGATAAATAAGGAGTAAAAGTATGAATAAAGCAATATTAATTGGAAGATTAACGAGAGATCCTGAACTTAGAACTACTCCTAGCGGTAGAAATGTATGTTCATTTTCTGTAGCAGTAAATAGAACATATACTAGTGCTAGTGGTGAAAGAGAAGCAGATTTCATTAACTGTGTTGTTTGGGATAAGCAAGCTGAGAATTTGGCTAAATATCAGAAGAAGGGTAACCAGATAGCTGTTGAAGGTCGAATTCAAACAAGAAATTATGATGATAAAGATGGTAAAAAAGTTTATGTAACAGAGATACTTGCTAGTAATATTAGTTTTTTAGATGCTAAAGGTACTAGTAATGGAGGAGGTAATTCATTTGATAATATGCCTGAACCTCCTATGAACAATGAGAGAGAAAGTGTGCCTACTGAAAGTGTTTCGGTAGAAAATGATCCTTTTGCTGCATTTGGTGATTCTGTTGAAATAAGCGATAATGATTTACCATTCTAGAAAAGAGGAGGAATATTATGGCAGATTTTCATAATAATGGTAATAAAAGAAGAAAAAAAGTATGCTATATGTGTTTGGGTAAAGATTTAAATTATAAAGATGCTATTATTTCAAGATATATTAGTGAAAATGGTAAGATATTACCAAGAAGAGTAACTGGTACTTGTGCTAAGCATCAAAGACACGTAGCAGAAGAAGTTAAAAGAGCTAGATTTATGGGATTTATTCCATTTTGTAAGTAATATAGTTATAATAACTATATTTCTTTTTTTATAATGACATTAAATAAAAAATATAGTATAATAATAGGAGTGAAGGTGGGATGTTTATGAAGGTTATTTTTCTTAAGGATTTAAAAAAACAGGGTAAGAAAAATGAAATTAAAGAGGTAAGTGACGGTTATGCTACTAACTATTTAATTAAAAATGGATATGCTGTTAAATATACGAAATCTAGTAGTGATATTCTTGATAAGACAATGGAAAATGATAAAAAAATAGAAGAAGATAATATTCAAAAAGCTAATATTATTAAGGACAAACTTGAAAAAGAAACTCTTATTTTTGAAGTTAAAGCTGGAAAAGATGATAAGGTTTTTGGTTCTATTTCTAGTAAACAGATTGAAGAAAAACTTAATAATATGGGATATAATATTAATAAAAAGAATATTCTTCTTGATAGCCCTTTATCGAGTTTAGGATTTAGTTATGTCTCGGTGGAATTATATAAAAAGGTGGTATGTAAGGTTAGAGTTGAACTTATAAAGAAGTAGGTGATTTTAGTGAATAGGGAACTTCCTAAGAATATTGAAGCTGAGAAATGTTTACTTGGTTCAATGTTTTGGTCAAAAGAAGCACTTCAAAAGGGATGTGAAGAGGCATCTAGGGATATATTTTATTTAGAGAGTCATGGTAAAATTTTCGATGCTATTAAAGATTTATATTTAAATAATACTGCGGTAGATATTACTTCTTTGACTACTTATTTAATAAATATTAATAAGATTAACGAAGTAGGTGGAGTTGAATATTTGAATGAGGTTGTCAATTCAGTAGCAACTGGTGCAAGTATTGATTATTATATCAAATTAGTTAGTGAAAAGTATACTCTTCGTAAGATGATTGAAGTGGCTACTGAGATTGTCACCAAGGCTAGTACCACAGATACGGATGCTGCTGAAACTATTGATAATGCAGAAAAAGAGATACTTAATATTTCTAAGTATCGAAAGACTAGTGAGTTTAGAAAGGTACAAGATGTGCTTACTAAAGCGCAGAATGATTTGGAGATACTTGCTCAAAATGGCGGTAAGCTTAATGGACTTACAACAGGTTTTGGTGAACTTGATAATTTGACGCAAGGTTTTAGACCTACACAGCTTGTTATTTTGGCTGCCCGACCTGCTGTTGGTAAAACTGCTTTTGCCCTTAATCTTGCGATTGCTGCTGCTAAAAGCACTAAAAAAAATATTGCTGTGTTTTCTTTAGAAATGCCAGCAGAGCAACTTATTTTGAGAATGATTAGTTCGATTGGCCAGATTGATAATAAAAAATTATCTACAGGAAAACTTGAAAATGATGATTGGAGAAGATTTAATGAGGCTATTAGTATTTTAGCTGATACAAATATTTTCTTTCATGATGCGGGAGGAGTTACTCCTTCAGAAATTAAGGCAAAATGTCGAAGACTTGCTACACAAGGAGAAGGTCTTGGACTTGTTATTATTGATTATTTACAACTTATTGATTCTTCAGCTAGATATGCTGGTTCAAGACAACAAGAGGTATCTGAGATATCTCGTTCATTAAAGACAATGGCGTTGGAGTTAGAAGTTCCAGTTATTGCTTTGTCACAGTTATCTAGAAGTGTAGAAAAGAGAGAAGATAAGAAGCCAGTTCTAAGTGATTTAAGAGAGTCTGGTTCAATTGAGCAAGATGCTGATATTGTTGCTGCTCTTCATGCACCAGATGTTGAAACGCCTGTTGGAGACAATGTTCCTAGTCCTATTCAGTTAATTATTTTAAAACATAGAAATGGGCCTACGGCTACAATTGATTTGTTATTTAAGAAGAAGACATCAACTTTTTTGGCAATAAAGAGGGAGAGTGAAAATCTTGCAAAATAATAATAGTAAGTGGAGTTTTGGTATTATACTTTTTACTATTCTTTTAAGTTTTGGTATTTTTTTACTTGTTTTTTTAAGCCATGTAAACAAAGAACCTGTTGCAGTTTATTCTGTTTATGTTGACGGAAAAATAGTAGGTAATCTTTCTTCTAAAAAAAGTTTTCAAGAGTTTATTAATGCTAAGGAAGAGGAGTTAAAGAAGAAGTTTGGTGTTGATACTATTTATACACCTGATGGTGTTGAGATCAAGAAAAATATTACCTATAATAATTTGATTAATTCTGATGAAGAAGTTTATAATAGGATTATTAGTAACAAGAGGTTTACTGTTGAAGGATACCAGATAACTATTGTTAATCCAGAGGAAGAAAATAACAAAAAGACAATATATGTTCTTTCTAAGGATATTTTCGATAAGGCTGTTGTTAATACGATTAAATCTTTTGTTAATGAGGAAGAATATAATAAATTTGTAACAGGTACTCAAGAAGAAATTAAGGATTTGGGCAGTTTAATTGAAAATATAGATTTACTTGAAAATATTACTTATAAAGAAATGTTGATTCCGACTGATAAGAATATTTTTACCGATGTTGATGTTCTTAGTAAATATCTATTATATGGTACATTAGATGAACAAGAAACTTATACTGTAACTGCTAGCGATACCATTGCATCAATTGCAGAGTCTCATAAACTTAATGTTCAGGAATTTTTGATTGCTAATCCTCAGTTTACGAGTGAAAATAATTTGCTATATGAATCACAGATTGTTCATGTTGGACTTATTAAGCCTATTATTTCGGTTGTAGTTGATATTCACAGTGTTAGTGAAGAGGTAAGACCCTTTGATACGGAAACAGAGTATGATTCTAGTCAATACGTTGGCTATACTGAGGTTATACGTGAAGGGGAAAATGGTTTGGATAAGGTTACCAGAAAGTCACAGTATATTAATGGTCAACTTATTTCTGGTCGTGTTGATACTACTACTGAGATAAAGCCTCCTGTTAATAGAATTATTGTTAAAGGGGATAAATATGCTCCAAATGTGGCAGATTTAAGTTATTGGGCTTGGCCAACTGATAGACCTTATACTATTACTTCTTATTTTGAATATCGTTGGGGATCATTCCATAATGGCATTGATATTTATGTTGGTTATGGTGCTCCTGTTTATGCTGCAAATAATGGTGTTGTTGCGGCTATTGGCACTGGTTGTACTCCTGGATATTTGGGTTGTAATGGTAGACAAGGTAATTATATTTTAGTTAATCATAATGCTGGAGGTTATTATACTGTTTATATGCATTTGAGAGATATTTATGTAAGCAAAGGTCAAACAGTTGCTCGTGGTCAAAAAATTGGTGCTATGGGAAATACAGGTGAGGTATATCCAGTTCCTAGTACATATAATCCTTATGGAGGAACGCATTTGCATTTTGGTGTAAGAGTGGGATCTCCTTATGGAAATCATATTAACCCTCTAGGATTATTTTGATGAAAATTAGTGTACTATCGTCTGGTAGTAAGGGAAATACTACTTTTATTGAAACTGATTATTCTAAAATATTAATCGATATGGGGAATACTTCAAAGTATGTTAAGGAGAAGTTAGAGGGCTTTGGAGTAGAACCGTCATCTTTAGATGCAATATTGATTACGCATACTCATTCTGATCATGTTAAGGGATTAAAAACTTTTGAGCGTAAGTATCATGTACCAGTTTATTTAACTAAAATTATGTTTAATTCTCTTGATTATCTAGATAATTGCGTTTTTATTGATAGTGATGAGTTCAATATTAAGGATATACATATTAATGTTATTAAGACTTCTCATGATACTGAGGATTCCAGGGGATATATTATATCCTCTGGTGAAAAATCTATTGTCTATATAACTGATACTGGTTATATTAATGAAAAGTATTTTAATTTACTTAGAAATCGCAATGCTTATATAATGGAATCAAATCATGATATTGAAATGCTTTCTCACAGTAGTTATCCTTTTCTTTTAAGACAGAGAATTCTTTCTGATAAAGGGCATCTTTCTAATGATGATTCTTCAAAGTACTTAAGTAATTTTGTAGGAGACAAAACTAACTATATATTTCTTGCCCATTTATCTGAAGAAAATAATACTTGTGAGCTTGCTTACGAGACACTTACTGCTAGATTAAATGCTTCTAAAAAAAGTGTTAATAATATTATTGTCACAAAGCAAGATGAGGAAACGGATTTGGTTACTTTATGATTAAAATAATATGTCCTGGAAAAATTAAGGAAAAGTACTTAAGAGAGGCAATTAATGATTATATAAAAAGAATAAGCAAGTATCATAAGATTTCTATTATTGAAGTTAATGATTCAAATATCAATGAAGAAGCTATCAGGATTCTTAAATTTGTTGATAAAAGAGACTATGTTATTACCTTGGAAATTGATGGTAATTATATTGATTCTGTAGAATTTGCTTGTAAATTGGATAAGATTTTTATTACTAATTCAAGTATTTGTTTTATTATTGGTGGATCCGATGGACTATCACCTGATGTAAAAAAAAGAAGTGATTATGCTTTATCTTTTTCTCCTATGACTTTTCCTCATCAATTATTTAGGGTTATTCTTTTGGAACAAATATATCGGGCTTTCAAGATTAATAATAATGAGACTTATCATAAGTAGTAAGGAGGAATTTTATGTATTGTTGTAATTGTGGTAATAAACTTGAGGATGGTGCTGTTGTCTGCATAAAATGTGGAGTTTTTGTTGATAATCAAAATATACCTATCAGTAAAACTGTTAAAAAACGAAAAGAAAATAATTATTTAACAGGTATCGTAAGTATTATAATTGGTATTATTTCCTTTTATTTGACTATTAAGGTTATGATTGGTGGTATGGGTAATGTTAGTACGATGAGTATTGAGAATAAAGTTGGTTATGCTATTAACCTTACTATTAATCCTTTTATTTGGGCATTAATTAGTTTTTTGATTGCTATTGGAAGTAGAAATAGAAATAAAATTTTGAATATTATTGGTTTATCTTTATCGCTTTTATCTATCTTTTTTCTACTTACAGAGATTGTGATGGTGTTTATTGTTTAATGGTAAATTTTGATTATAAAAAGAGTCTTGGACAAAATTTTTTAAAGGACGAGAATATCATTGATAAAATTGTTAGTGCTCCTTTGATTGGAAGGAATAATTTGGTTATTGAAATTGGTCCAGGAGCCGGTGCTTTATCTAAAAGATTAGTTAATTGCTTTGATAATGTACTTATGTATGAAATTGATACAAGACTTTATGAGATACTCAATGGTAATTTAGATGGTTATAATAATTATGAAATTATTTTTGATGATTTTTTAAGAAGAGATGTTTTAAGTGATATAAAAAAATATAATTATGAGCATTTATACGTTGTTGCCAATCTTCCTTACTATGTAACGAGTCCGATAGTTATGAAAATTATTAAAGATAGACTTCCGGTTGATGAGATAGTTATTATGATACAGAAAGAAGTGGCGGAAAGATATACTAGTATTCCCGGAAAGAAAGAATATGGTGAAATATCAGTTTATCTCCAATATTTTTTTGAAATATCTAAAGTATGTAATGTTAGTAGAAATGCCTTTATTCCTAGACCACAAGTTGATTCTTGTGTTATTAAAATGAAAAAACGAGATATTCTTCCTTATGTCAAAGATTTTTCATTGTTTGAAAAGCTAATTAGGGATAGTTTTAAATTTAAGAGAAAGACAATTAAGAATAATTTGAAAAATTATGATTTGAATATTATAAGCAGGGTTCTTGAAAAGTATGGTTATGATAATAATGTACGAAGTGAAAATCTTTCTTATGAAATTTTTGTTGATATGTCAAACGAGTTAAGCAATTAACTTGTTTTTGTTATAATTTGTTTTTTTTTTCATAATATTTAATGGGGTGATTATATGTTTAACGTTGGGGATTTAGTAACTAGAAAATCTTATGATAATGATGTTGTTTTTAAGATTCTTAAAATAGACGGTAATAATTGCCTTTTGATGGGAACTTCAATTAGATTATCTGCTGATGCCCCATTAGAAGATTTAGTAAAATATGTTAAAGATGACTGTGATGATTTTTCACCAAATATAGAAGGGTATAGAAATTTACTTAGGGAATCATATTTTTATCTTCCTGGACGAATTGTTCATGTTGATATGGATGATATATTTTTAGAAAAGTGTATGAGATTTTATAAAAAAAACAGACTTAAAGCATTTGGTATTCTGTCTAATGGTGAAAATCTTGCTATTGATACAGTAAAGGCTATAAGAAAATATCATCCTGATATTGTTGTTATTACTGGTCATGATTCTTTTAATCGTAAAAGAAAGACTAATGAAAAATATATGAATAGTGATATTTTTGTTCAGGCTGTTAAAATGGCTAGAAAAGAGGAAAGTTCACATGAAAAACTTGTTATTATTGCTGGCGCTTGTCAGTCAAATTATGAGAAACTTATAAAAGCTGGGGCAAATTTTGCTTCAAGCCCAAAAAGAATCAATATTCATGCTTTAGATCCTGCTATTATTGCTTCTTGTCTTGCTTTTTCTGATAAAAACAATAATATTGATTTGATTAAGATTCTTGATAAAACGAAATATGGCAGTGATGGAATAGGAGGGATTATTACTAAGGGTACGATGTATATCGGTTATCCAAGATAATTATGACAATTAACATGATTAAAGATAATATAGATAGTAAAATTGGTGATTCTGTTAAGGTGATTTACAATGGAAGTAGAAATAAGAAAGAAGAATATTCTGGTGTAATAGTGGAGACGTATAATTTTATTTTTATTGTTAAAACTGATTCTCAAGAAAAAAAGAGTTTTAGTTACCATGATGTGCTTACTAATGTTATTGAAGTAACTTTTGATGATAAATATGTATAAAAATGTGTAAAATGTGAAAAAAAATATTGCTTTTATTCTTTAAATAATATACAATGTAATTGGAAGATATTTCTAGGAGGAGTTGATACACAATGAAAATTACGTCAGTTACAGTTCGTAAAATTGACAAAGAAAATTCAAGAATGAAAGGAATTGCATCAGTACTTATCGACGATTGCTTTGCAGTACATGATATTAGAATTATTGAAGGCGATAATGGCTTATTTATTGCTATGCCTAGTAAACCTACTGCTACTGGAGGACACAGAGATACTGCGCATCCAATTGATAAGGACACTAGAAAGATGTTCGAGGATGCTATCTTTGAAGAATTTAATAAGACTGAATAACTATTAGTTAAAAACTAATAGTTTTTTTAATAATATATTGAGATTTAGCATATATTTACTAGGAGGCAATTTATGGATAAAGTTCAAAATATGGATAGTGGTTTTAATCATGGTGTTAGTATTTCAGAAAGAAAAAGTATTGTTTTAACAGGAGTTAAAAAAATTGAAAGTTTTGATAATGAAGAGTTTTTAATGGAAACAACATTAGGATATTTGGTGATAAAAGGAAGCGATTTGGAAATTATTAAGTTGGACACTTATCAAGGAAATGTTTCAATTAAGGGAAAGATTGATAGTTTGGTGTATTTAGATGACGTAAGTGGTAAAAAGAATAAAGAAGATTCCTTAATCAGTAAGTTATTTAAATGATACTTAAAGTTCAGATATTGTCAATTCTTTTTTCTTTTTTGTATGGAAATATTATTTTTTGGTTATTGGAATTAAATTATAAATTGCTTTATGAAGGTAAGCTTTTTTATCGTGTTGTTGTTTCTTTTTTGTTTGTTATTGTAATTTCTTTAATATATTTTATATGTATGATTAAAATTAATAATGGTATATTGCATATATATTTTTATCTTATTTTGTTGACAGGTTATTTGTTATCTTTTGTCATATATCGGAAAATTAATTGTAAAAAAAAAGATGCTATGATATAATTCTAGTGTAAGTAGGTGATAATATGGCAAAGAAAAAAAGTAGAAAATTTCGTTTTAGATTATTATTTGTTTTTATTTTATTTTGTGGTATTATTGGTTATTTGTGCTATAATCTTTTTGCTAATGTTGATAAGATTATGAATATTAGGAAAGAAAAAATTAATTTAGATAATAAACTTTCTGATTTGAAGGAAGAAGAGAATAATCTTAATTCAGATATTAAGAAACTTAAAGATCCTGATTATGTTGCTAGATATGCTAGGGAAAAATATATGTATTCGAAGGATGGGGAACTTATAATTCGAATACCTGATGATGAATAAAAGAAGATACTTTAATTATTTTGTATCTTCTTTATTTGTTTTTTTTATCTTTTTTGGCTTTTCCTCGACTTCTAAAGTCTTTTCGTCATCTTCTTTAGGAAGATGTTTATGTTCCACTAAATAATCTATTTGCTCTTTGGTTATTGTTTCATTTTCTAATAAGGCATTCGCAATAAGGGATAGTAAATCTTTATTTTCACTTATTATCTTTTTAGTTTTTTTATAACATTCATTGATAATTGAACGCATTTCTTCATCTATTTCATGAGCTACGGTATCAGATATATTTCGATTTTTAGTATAATCTCGTCCTAGAAAGGTGTTTTCATTTGGCTCTTCGAGCATCATTGGACCAAGTGAACTCATACCATATTCTGTTACCATACTTCGTGCTATTTTTGTGGCTTTTTTAAAGTCGTCATGGGCACCAGTTGTTATTTCATTGAAAGTTACTTCTTCAGATACACGGCCTCCTAATAGACCACATATTGATTCTAGTAATTCTTTCTTTGTGTAATTAAATGCTTCTTCTTTTGGTGTCATCATTGTGTATCCACCAGCGTGGCCTCTTGGAATAATAGTTATTTTTTGTACTTCATTTGCACCATCTAATTTTAATCCCATTACGGCGTGTCCTGCTTCGTGATAAGCCACTAACTTCTTTTCTTTGTCTGTATATTTTTTTGTTACTTTAGCAGGCCCCATTAATACTCTATCTGTTGCTTCATCTATTTCTTCCATAGTAATTTCTTTTTTGTTTCTTCTTACTGTTAGTAAGGCTGCTTCATTTAATAGGTTTTCTAGGTCAGCGCCAGAAAATCCTGGCGTTCTTTTTGCTAGATAATCAAGTGTAATATCTTTTGCTAAATTCTTGTTTTTAGCATGTACTCTTAATATTTCAACACGTGCATTTTTATCAGGTAAACTTACTGTTACTTGGCGGTCAAATCTTCCAGGTCTTAATAGTGCTGGATCCAATACGTCTGGTCTATTAGTAGCTGCTATTATGATGATTCCTTCGTTAGCTCCGAATCCGTCCATTTCTGTAAGTAGTTGATTTAATGTTTGTTCTCTTTCATCGTGTCCTCCACCAAGACCGGTTCCTCTTTGACGACCAACAGCATCTATTTCATCAATGAAGATTAGACATGGGGCATTCATTTTAGCTTGTTTGAACATATCTCTTACTCTTGAAGCACCAATACCAACGAATAATTCAACGAAGTCAGATCCGCTTATATAATAGAATGGTACTTTTGCTTCACCTGCTACGGCTCTAGCAAGAAGGGTTTTACCAGTTCCTGGAGGACCTACTAGTAAAACTCCTTTTGGGATTCTTGCTCCCATGTTTGTAAATTTTTTAGGATTCTTTAGGAAGTCAATTAATTCTTGAACTTCTTCTTTTTCTTCAGTTAATCCAGCGACATCTTTAAATGTTGCACGGCTTTCTTCAACTAATTTTGCTCTGGATTTACCAAAATCCATTGATTTTGCTCCTCCACCTATTTGCCTTGTGAATATCCAAATAGTAGCACCTGCTAATATAAGAATTGGAACAACATCAGTTAGAATAGCAATCCATGATGATGCTTCTGGGTCGTTTTGAATTGTTAAAGAAAATTCACTGGTATTTTCTTTTGCATTTGTAATTTTAGAAATGAACTCATCAGAAATTGGTAAATATAGAAAGAAGCTTTCATTATCTTTGTAGTCTTCTAATTTTCCTTCTAACTTGTATGTTTCAGTTCTTACTTTTGGAGTGATTACTAATTCAGTTATTTTACCACCATTTAAATTTTTAATGAATTCATCATATGTAAGTTCATGAACCGAGTTATTGAATATATTAAAAGCAATTAAACATCCAATAACAAAGACTAATAGAAATACATATGGCATTATATTTTTTTTTAATTCTTTTTGATTTAAATTCATATTTATTCCTCTCTTTCACTTGCTTTTATTATTATATCATAGTTTTGATTATTTTCATCTTTTTTTATACAAAAAATACTTTTTTTTAGTCCTGGTAACCAGAGAATATTATCATTATTATCAACTAGAATTGGATATTTTTCTCTTTTTTCTTTTGGTATTTTTTTTTCGATAAATATTTCTTTTATTTTTTTGTGTTGATTACATCCTTTTAAAATTATTGTATCTCCGTCTCTTCGATTTCTAAAGAACAATGGAAATTTTATATTACTACTATTTAATCTGCATATATTATTGTTATCAGATTCTTCTTTTTCTTCTTTAGTAAAAATAATATTATTTAATTCTACTTTATCTTTAAAGATTATTTTATAATTATTATTAACTGTTTTGTTTTCATCTTTAAAATACATTTTATTATATTCTTTAACAAGTATTATATTATTTGGTAGATTTAATGTTAAATTGGGAGTTTTGTTATTAATAGTAAATAAAATATTGTTAATAAGATTTTCATTAATAATATTTGCTCTATTTCCATAAATATTATTTATAATGTAGTAGAGTGTGTTTTTTATCAGAAAGGTATCTATTTTTTTAAGTTCATCTAAATTAATTACTTTGTCTATATATATTTTAGAAATGTTTTTTTGGACTAAGTACTTGAGATATTCGTCATATTCGTTAAGAATTTTTGAATATCTTAGGAATTTTTTGTGAACATTTTTATCTTCTTCTTTTAGAAGAGGTAAAATAGTATTTCGATATCTGTTTCTTGTGTAATCATTACTGTCATTGGTATAATCTAGGTAATATTTGATATGATGTTTGTGATTGTATTCTAAAATATCTTCTTTAGTATATTCAAGGAGAGGTCTTATTATATCATAATCATTCTTATGATTTATTTCTTTAATACCTGAATATCCTTCTAGGTTAGAGCCTCGTACTATTTTCATTAATACTGTTTCTATTAAGTCATCACCATGATGAGCTAAAAATAGATATTTAGAATTATACTTATGAAGTATTTTTTCGTAAAAGGCATATCTTTTTTTTCTGGCTTCATTTTCAAAGTTATGTTCAATATATTCTTTGATACTGTGTTCTTCAAAAATAAGATTATGTTCTTTACAGTATTTTCTTAAATATTCTTCCTCTTCATCACTCTCTTTTCGAACTTTGTGATTAATATGGCAAACGATCAGTTTATCTGTTTCCTTTTCTAGTAAATGAAGAAGGCACATAGAATCTGGGCCAGCAGAAACTCCTACGACAATATACCCATCTAGATTATATTTATCTAAAACTTTATCCATAGTATTCTCCTTTCTCAATATTATAACAAATAATTGTTGGATTTAAAAGAAAAAATCTAGTAGATGACTAGATTAATTTATCTTTAAAAGATAGTATTTTTTTTTGCCTCTTTTAATAATATGATATTTTTTATCTTTTGTTATTAAGAAATTTTCATCATTAATAATATTTCCATCAATGGAAATGGCATTACTTGATAGAAACTCTCTTGTTTCTCTTCTTGAAGATGTTATACCAGTTGTTGTTAAAATATCAATCAATTTCCCTTCACTTATAGAATAGGTTGGTACTCCTTTAAATGCTTCTTCTATTTCACTATCAGTTAAGTTTTTAATGTTGTCAGTAAACAGAGATTCAGATATTTTTTGTGCAGTTTTTGCATCTTCTTCAGTATGAATATCTTTGACTACTTCGAATGCTAGTGTTTTTTGAGCAAGTCTTTTCTCAGGTGCCTTTTGATGTTCTTCATATAGGCTTTCTATTTTTTCTTTTGACAAGAATGTAAATACTTTTAGATATTCTAAGACTTTTGAGTCGTCAGCATTAATTAAGTATTGATATAATTCATAGGCTGATGTTTTCTCTTTATCTAGCCATAGTGCATTTCCTTCTGATTTTCCGAATTTATTTCCATTTGCATCAAGTATTAATGGCATAGTAAAGGCGTATGCTTCTTTTCCTAGTTTCTTTTTAATTAATTCTATTCCTGTAGTAATGTTTCCCCATTGGTCAGAACCTTCAACTTGCATAATGCAATTTTTTTCTTCATATAAATGTAGAAAATCATATCCTTGAAGAAGGGTATAAGTAAATTCTGCAAATGTTATTCCGGTCTCTAATCGTCTCTGAATGATATCTTTATTTATCATATAATTTACGTTTATATATTTTCCTATATCCCTTAAAAATTCTAATATTTTGTAGTCTTTAGTCCAACTATAGTTATCTACTAATTCGGCTTTTCCTTCAAATAATCTATCTATCTGATTTTTGATACATTTAATATTATGATCTATTACTTCGTAAGATAGTATTTCTCTTTCTGCTGTTGGTCTTGGGTCTCCAATTCTACCAGTAGCTCCTCCACAAAGTAAGATTGGGTGATGTCCAGCTTTAGCAAGTCTTTTAGCAGTTACTAACGATGAGTAGTGGCCAATATGCAAACTGTCCGCTGTTGGGTCAGTTCCCCAATAAAAGGTTATTGGTTCTCCGTTTAGTTTTTCTTTTAAATCTTCTCCTGCGACATCTTTAATAAGTCCACGCCAAACTAATTCTTCATATAAATTCATTGTTTTTCCTCCTTTAATATATAAAAAAGGTTATACCAAAGGACGAAATCTTCGTGGTACCACCTTTTTTTGCAATAGTATGCCTTAAATATGATAACGGTATATTTCCGGTTAAGCTCTTAATAATGTATTTTGTTATTAACTATTTTATTATCTTTCACCAATTGATAACTCTCTATAAAAATATGTAAATAACTACTTGGTATTAATCACTGCTTAATTCATTTTGATTATAATATATATTTATTTTAAAGTCAATTCCTTATGCTTTACTTTTTTATATGATGAGGCTAATAGAACTTCAATAATTGTTAGTGCTGAATATCCGATTAGACTTTGAGTATTTAATGTTTTATTTTTTTCTTGATTATTGTAATTATTAATGTAATTTTTCTTTCTTTCTATAGCCTCTTCAAATGTTTTAAATGGACCATCGATTATTTGTTTGTTATTTTGATTATATATATAATATTCTTTGTCGCTTGGTTCTTTATCATTTACATATTTTATATCTATTTTTCTTATTTTATAACTATTTGGGTTTGTTTTTATACTATTTTTTTTAATACATCCACTTAGAGATATTCCAGTAGCAGTTATTGTTCCTGCTAGAAGTCCTGCTGTTATTTTTTGCATTGTTTTTTCTTTCATCTATTTCACCTTCTTTTTTTTAACGTTTTATATTATATAATGAAATTATTGTGATGTAAAGACTTTTATTTACAATTTTAGCGATTAATTATGATTTGTGCTATAATTTTTATGAGGCGATTATGGTACTTAAGAGAGATAATTGGAATGAAGAAGATTATAAAGAGTTTATTAATTATTTATTTGAAATAAGAGATGTTAAATATAAAGAATTTCATAGTAAACTAGGAGTAGATAATGTAATTGGAATTAGAATTCCTATTATGAAAAGTATTGCTAAAGATATATATAAAGGTAATTATAAAGAGTTTTTATGTTTTGTTCAAACTAATTATTATGAAGAAATAACTATATATGGCTTTATAATAAGCCTAATTAAAGAACTAGATAATAGTATTTATTATTTAGAAATATATAGGAATATGATTAATAATTGGGCTAGTTGTGATTCTTTTTGCGCTAGTTATAAAATAATAAAGAAGAATAAGGATTATTTTTTTAGTTATATTAAAGATAATATTAATAGTAATGATTTATGGATTAGAAGATTATGCTTTGTATTTCTTCTTGACTATTATGTAGAAGAAGATTATATAGATGATATTTTTATGTTATGTGATAGATATAATACTAAAGATTATTATGTTCAAATGGCAGTAGCTTGGTTAATATCAGTGTGTTTTGTTAAGTTTAGAGATAAAACTATTAGTTATATTAAGAATAATAAATTAGATGATTTTACTCATAATAAAGCTATACAGAAGATAAAAGAGTCTTTAAGAGTTAGTAGGGATGATAAACTATTTGTGGATAAATTAAAAAACTATTGAATACCGGAAGCATTTATGTTATATATTTCTTGTAAGATATATTTTTAATTTTTAAAATTTTAAAAGAAGATAATGATAAAAAAAATATCTTCTTTTATTGATAAAGCATATAAAAAGAATAAAGATAATTTACTTTTTGAGATAAATTTGATAAAATACTTATGAGAAAGGGCGATTATAATGATAGATAGATTAAATGCTATAGAAGATAGATATAATGAAATTGAAAAAGAACTTAGTAGTCCAGAAGTTATTAATGATATTAAAAAAATGACGATGTTATCTAAAGAAAAAACGAGTTTGGAAAAGACAGTGGATGTTTATAAAAATTATAAGCAAGTTCTTGATGATTTAGAGGAAGCTAAGGATATGCTTCATGATAAGGATATGGCTGAATTTGCTAAGGAAGAGATTAGTAATTGTGAGAGCAAGAAAAGTGATTTAGAGAGTGAGCTTGAAATATTATTAATACCACATGATCCTAATGATGATAAGAATGTTATTGTCGAGATAAGAGGAGCTGCTGGAGGAGATGAAGGTAATATCTTTGCTGGTGATTTATTTGATATGTACTCTAAGTATGCTAATAATGTGGGATGGAAAATTGAAATACTTAATGCTGTTGAAGGTACGGCAGGAGGATACTCACAAATTGAATTTATGGTTAAAGGAGATAGTGTTTATTCAAAATTAAAGTATGAAAGTGGAGCACACAGAGTACAGAGAGTTCCTGCGACAGAAAGTCAGGGTAGAGTACATACTAGTACGGCAACGGTTCTTGTTATGCCAGAAGCTGAGGAATTTGATTTTGAACTTGATGAATCGGAAGTAAGAGTAGATATTACAAGAAGTAGTGGTTCTGGTGGACAAGGAGTTAATACGACAGATAGTGCTGTTAGACTTACACATATTCCAACTGGTATTATCGTTTATTCACAGACAGAGAGAAGTCAGATTAAGAATAAAGAACTTGCTTTTAAAATATTAAAAACTAGATTATATGATATGAAATTAAGAGAACAAGAAGAGAAGGAAGCCGCTGAAAGAAAGGTTAAGATTGGTACAGGGGATAGAAGTGAAAAGATTAGGACTTATAACTATCCACAAAATAGAATTACTGATCATAGAATTGGTTATACTTCGATGAACTTAGATAGGGTTATGGAAGGTGATATGGAAGACTTACTTAATGCTTTAATTAATGAGGATATGAGGATGAAACTTGCAGGAGAAGGGAATGTATAATTCGAATATAAAAAAAGAACTTGAAAGTAAGAACTTGGAATCCAATTCATATGATTATCTATATAAGTATTTAAAAGATAATGATTTAATGGATAAGTTAGATGACTATACCAATAGATTACTATCTGGTGAGGCTGTTCAGTATATTATTGGTAATGTTAATTTTTATGGTAATGATATTCTTGTTAATAAGAATGTACTAATACCTAGGTTTGAAACGGAATTACTGGTAGAAAAGACGATTAAGTATATTAAGAATAATTTTAATGAAAAGATTGATATACTTGATATTGGAACTGGTAGTGGAGCTATTGCTATTACTTTAGATAAAGAATTAAATTCTAGTGTAGATGCTGTTGATATATCTGATGAAGCAATAGAAGTGGCTAAAGAAAATAATCGATTAAATGGCACTAATGTTAATTTATTTATTAGTGATGTATTTGAAAGTGTTAATAAGAAATATGATGTTATTATAAGTAATCCTCCATATATTTGTAAAGATGAAGTAATTATGGATGTTGTAAAAAATAATGAACCTCATCTTGCATTGTATGCTGATATGAATGGTTTGTATTTTTATGATAGGATTCTTAAAGAATGTTCTTCGTTTCTAAAAGAAAAGTATATGATTGCTTTTGAAATTGGTGAGAATCAGAGCAATGATATTAAAAAGATGGTCAAAAAATATCTGAATAATGTTTCTATTAGTATTGAGAAAGATTATAGTGGTAGAGATAGATTTGTCTTTATCTTTGGAGGTGTTAGTGATGGCATGTTGCTGTAGTTGTAAAAACTTAGATACAAAGAAAAAAGTAGATGGCGCTGTTAGTGGTTCTAGGTATTACTGTAAAAAGAACAAAACATATGTATCTGGTGATATGGATGCATGTGAGAAATTTGAAAGTTGTTTTCGTAGTAATGATGAATGTGATAAGATTTTTGATGATGGAAAAAATTGGGATAATGATAAAAACTCGGGATTTTTCTATTTTGTTATTGGGATTATCATTTTAATTATTACTATTATTGTTTTTCTATTTAATAGAGATATGTTTTAATCTTTAATGAAGATTTAACTTTAGTTGAAATTATTTAGTATTAATTATTAAATAAGTAGTCTAGGTGGAAAGATTCAGTAGAAAAAAAGTGCTTTAATTATTAGCACTATTGTTTTCTTCTTGAAAGACGGTTTCAAGATTTTTAGATGATATATCAAGAGATGGTTCTGTTCCTTTTAAGTAAAAGAACATCTCTTTTTTTGTGTCTTCTTCTTTTGCAATTATTCCAGTAATCGGATTTACGATAACTCCGACAATATTGTCTGGTATTTCGTACCAGGATGTAGTGTGTGTTTTATAGTAATCTTCCATTGTTTCAATCCAAATATTTTTATGATAGGGTGTATCTTCAGTAGATATTTTTTGGTTGTTATCGTAACCTGTCCATACACCTAATACGGCATTTTCAGTGTATCCTAATATCCATAAATCTGTATCGGTAGTACCTGATTTGATGGCATAACGGTGGCTTATTTGTGGGTATAATGATATTAGTGTTGGATAATTATAATCAATGAAATTTTGATTATAAGTACTTGTTAACATTTGGCTTAGTATATAGGATAAACTTGGATTTAATACTTCTTCTTTTTCTTCTTTGTTTTCATATAAAATATTTCCTTTTGAATCTTCAACTTTTTTAATGAAGTGAGGACTTGTTTTATTTCCTAATGAAGCAAATGTACTGTAGGCTGAGGCCATTTCAAGAAGTGATATTTCTTCTGTTCCTAGAGCTAGGGATGGTATTGGTGATAATGGACTAGTTATACCTAGTCGTTTAGCTGTATTTACTAATATTTTTTCTCCTAAAAATAGATGGGTTTTTACTGCATAGATATTATCGGAGTAGGAGATTGCTGCCTCCATTGAAATGGGTCCATTAGCGTAGTTTTCATTGTAATTCTTGGGAGTATATGTTTTTCCTTCTGAAAAAGTAAATGTTGTTTTTTCACTTGTGAATGATGATGATGGAGTGAAACCATTTTCTAATGCTGCATAATAAAGAAGTGGTTTCATAGTGGACCCTACTTGTCTTTTAGCATTAATAGCTCTATTATATTGACTTTTATTATAGTTGTTTCCTCCAATTAAAGCCAATACTCCTCCAGTATTTGGATCAATCATAACTGCTGCTGTTTCAAGTTTGGTATCGCTATTTATGTGGTTATGAAGAGCTTTTTCTAGGCTTTCTTGAGCACTTAAATCAAGTGTTGTGTATATTTTGAGTCCTCCTGTTTCAATTAGAGATGAAGGTATTTCGGGAATTTTTTCTAATTCATTGAGTGTGGCGTCTTTAAAATAATTGATATTAGTTAAGCTTGATTTTTTTTCTTTGCCAATTATATTGAGATTTTCATTGATGGCATTTTGGTATTCATTTTCTGTTATAATTTTGTTTTTTTTCATCATAGTAAGGACAATTTTTTGTCTTTCTTTTGATTTAGTATAATTATTAATTGGCGAGTAATTATTGGGTGATTTTGGGATACCTGCTAGTAAAGAGGCTTCTCCAAGAGTTAAATCTTTAGAAGATTTACCAAAATAATAATTTGATGCTTCTTCAATTCCATATACACCACCATAATTTATTGTATTTAGGTATCCTTCTAATATTTCATCTTTGGTGTAGTGTACTTCTAATTCGCAGGCTAGGATGGCTTCATCTATTTTTCTTTTCCATGTTTTATCAAAATTTAAGAAAAGATTTCTAGCATATTGTTGGGTAATAGTGGATGCTCCTTCACTTTTGCTTCTTGTAATGATATTGGTTATAAGTGCTTTTCCAATTCTCAGGTAATCAAAACCAATATGTTTATAGAAATATTTGTCTTCAGCGGCAATTGTAGCTTCTATTAAATTATTGTCTATGTTATTTAAACTAATCCAATCATTATCATCTCCCATTACTAACATACTGTTTTTGTCATATAAGTAATATCCTTGAGCTTTGTTTATCTCAATTTTTGGAGTTAGAAGGCAATATAAATAAAGAATAGTGTTTCCTAGAAAAAAGATAAACAGCGGCAGCATTAATATTTTTATTATTTTTATTTTTTTCTTTTTTTTCATATTATTCCTCTTTTTCTTTTTGCATTTATTATTATGGAAAAAAATGAGTAAAATATGTTGTATTTTTTTTTAAGTTATGATATGATTTCTCTTGAATGTTTGGAAGTGATATTATTAGGGTTAAAATTAAAGGCTTTTTGAGAAATGTTACTGAAAATAGTATAATGAATTTTAATGAAAATGGTATTAGAAATAAACAGAAAATTTCTTTTAATAAAGACGATGTTAAATATAATTTTAAATTTTATAATAAAGATGTTGTTATGATCAGAGAAAATGAGGATTATATTAATACATTTCTTTTTAAAGAAAAAAATGCCACTAGTAACTATTTGCTAAAAGATAATTGTTATTCTTTAGATATGGAAATTGATGTTAAGGAAATTACTGTGAATGATGATTTCTTTTATGTTAAATACTTAGTTAAGGAAACTTCTTGTATGTATGAGTTTAGAATAGAAGTGAGTAGCAATTTATGAATGTCATAAGTATTCTTAGAGGTATGATTATTAAGTGCTTACCAAATACTATATCTGAAGACAAAGTTAACATTAAAATGTTACCTGACTGTGGATATACTTGTGATGTTGCTATTGTATTTTCAAGTATATTGAAAAAAGATACTTTGAGTTTATGCAAAAGAATAAAGAATAGTATTGAAAAAGATATATTTAGAGAAATTGTTATTAGTGATGATGGAATGCTTACTTTTTATCTAAAGAAGGATTTTTTAATTAGTTGTATTAAAGATATTGTTCAAAAAGAAAAAGACTATGGTAAGTCTAGTTATGGTAAGAATAAAAAAATATGTGTTGAATGTATAATAGGGCAAAGGAATGAGGAAAACATTTGGAAAACTATTTATTTGGATAGTCTTTCTAATATAATGACTTATGCTGGATATGATATTACATCATATTGTTATGTAATGGATAATGATGGTATTAAAAGTGATTTAGAAGATAAAAGAGTATATTTTGATTATTTAATGGACAAAGAAGATTCAAACATAAAAGATAATCTAGATGATACTTTGTCTTTGCTTCAGAGAAGTAATCATTGTTTTATTAAAGATGATGGGTTATGGCTTAGGACCGGTGATTATATAGAGAAACGCCTTACTAATAGTGATGGGGATTATCTGGAATTTCTATATTTAATGTCTTACTATACTAATATATTCGGTAGTGGTTATGATGGTATTATAAGTATTTGTTCTAAAGATGATGATACAAAAGATATTAGGAGTGTTATAGAAATATGTAATTATGATTTAAGAAAATATAGTATAAAAATTATTAATACTGGCTTTTTTAATGACAGTAATCAAATTAATAATATTAGATATAATGTATTATCTGGTAGTGATAAAATTTATGATATTGAAAATACTAATTCTATAATATTTAATCTTTTAAGAGGAAAATGGAGTAATTCTTTAAAAAGTGATAGTACTAAAAGAGACGAATATGCATATATTATCATGAATAAATTATTAGAGTTTGAGAATATTATTATTTGGTGTGCAACCAGGGGAATAATAAATAGTCTTTGTATTTATTTGGAGGATTTGGTTTGTTTGTTCAATAATTATAATAGTACATTAGAATGTTATAGTGAGGAAGATAAACTTATAGCTAAATCTGTTTATATTGTTATTAATAATATTGCCAGTATGCTAGGGTTAATACTTAGAGAGGATTTATAGGAGGAAAAATATGCTTAGCGAAATGAATAAAGATAGTTTAGAACTTCTTTCTTATACTAAGATAGCAGAGATGTATTTGAGAGAAAAAAAGAAAACGATGAATACTGCTGATTTGTTTAGGGAAATTTGTAAATTACTAGAACTTAGTGAGGAAGAATATCAAGAAAAAATTGGGGATTTCTTCGAATCTCTTACTACTTCTAAGGATTTTATTTTACTAAATGATGGTAATTGGGATTTAAAGGAAAATCATAGTGTTAAGATTGATATAAATGATATTTATGATGATACTGATTCTTCTTTAGATGATGATAGTAATAGTGATGATGAAGATATAAATGAGGACGACTATGAAGATGATAGTTATGAAGAAGATTTGCAAGATGATGTTGATGATATTAGTGATGATTATGATGATTTGACTATTGTCGATGAAAATGAACTAGATGAAGAATGATTTAATCCATACTTTGGATTCATAAAAAAACTAGTTTTTTTTTGTTTTTAAGATAAAACTTGTTGTATCTTAAATAGATATGTTATATAATTAAATAGGAATAAGAAGGTGTTTTGAAAATGAATATAATTATATTTCTATTACTTATAGTTATATCTATTGGACTTATTTATGTAATTCATAGATATTTTGGGAAACATGAATTATATTTGCTTGATATTATTTATTGTATTTTGTCGTTTGTTTTATCCTTCAAGTTAATTAATATATTTGGAATAAATGTTAATCTTGGGATTATATTTAATTCTGGCATTATTATGATACTATATTATTTTGCAAATAGATTTGGTAGAGCTGATCTAAGAAAACTTGTAATTATTTCAATTATTACTGCTTTTTCATGTGCATTTCTACTACTAACTGTATCTTTAATGTCTGGGTCATTATATGATGAAAATATAATTTTATTTAAAGATTTGTTTTACGATAATATGCTTATGGTTATTATGTATCCTATTAGTTTATCTATTTCACTTCTATTATCGTGCTATGGATTTAGTGAACTTAAGAAAATAGATAAAAAAAAGAAAATTAAAACTATGATAGTTTTAATTGGTATTGTTTTTGCTGATGTTTTCTTAGTTACTTATTTTGCTTATGTTGTAAAATTTAAATATGGTAAATCTCTTTTGATATCTGTTGATAATTATTTTGTTAAGGCAATTATATTAATGTTTATGTATTTTGCTTTAGATAAAATAATGAAGATAAAGAAGGTGAAGCTATGAATTATTTGTTATTAGGGTTAGAAATAATACTTACTTTCTTTTTACTGATTATTTTTTATAAGATTAATAAGAAAGATGGTTTATATTTATATATTGGGCTTATTTCTTCTTTGCTTAGCATTGTAGCAGTAGGGGGTATTGATGCTTTACTTTTTAAAATAAGTATAGGTATTCCTTTAGTTGTTGCGTTATTTCTTTGTAATAATGTTATTATTCAGAGATATGGTATTGATGAAGTGAAGCGGATTATTTATACATTTGGAATATCATATGTTTTAACAATTGTTATATTGGGACTTGGTAGTTTTGTTAGTTTATATGGATATACCTTTTCTGGTAATGAGATATATGATTATTTATTTGGTTATGAATTTAGTAATTTTAGATGTATAATTGGTAGTTTTATTTCTATTATTCTTATGATATTGATTGGTAGTGAAATTTATTATTCTTTTAGGAAGAGTAGAAATGTAATTATTATTAGTAATGTTGTTACTTCGTTTGTTATTTTCTTTATAGAAAGTTTGGTATTTGTACTTATATCTTCCTTAGGTAGTTTTACTGTTATAGAATTATTTGGTATGGTATCAGTTAGATATATTATAGAGATTATTATTAGTATATTAGGAATTATTCCATTATATGTTTTAGTTAAATATATAGATAAGTAGGTGTAGTGATGAGAACAAGAAAACAAGAATTAGTAAGTGATGAATTAAAACCTTTTGTGAGCAGTATTTTAAAGGATTATAGGGAAAAATATAATTATTCTTTAGAGGATTTGGCACGTGCAATTGGTTATAAAAAAAATAGACAAACCCTTCATAAGTATGAAACTGGTAGTCTGAATATTCCTTTTGAAATATTTTTTGATATTGCAGGAGTTTTTAATATTAGTAGCGATATATTTAAAGAAATTCCTATGACAAAGGAAGAAAAGGAATTGTTTGAAAAGAAAATGATTCGTAGCTATGTTAATACAATGACTGGTAATAATAATATTACTTCTCGTGGAGAGAAAATTATTAATACTTATAAAAATGCTTCTTATGAGCCTGTTAGTAGAGTTAATGAACTTTCTATTAAACTTTTGGATGATTCAATGAGCCCTTTTTATTTAAAGGGAGATAGAGTGTTTTTTAGGAAAAAAGATTGCTATGATAATGGAGATGATATCGTTATTGCTGTTAAAGGTAATATTTTATCAGTTAGAAGGCTTTATAAGAGTGGAAAGAATGTTATTCTTCAGGCAATGAATTCTAAGTATCAGACAATAGCTCTTAATGTTTTTTCTGAGGATATGATTCTTGGTAAGGTTGAGACAATGAGTAGAGAGATTAGATAATAATCTTTCTTTTTTAATATAAAAAGAACTTCTTTTGAAGTTCTTATAAACAATCTAAATTAGTTTAGAGCGTCTTTTAATTTGCTTCCAGCTTTGAATCCTGGAACAACTCTAGCTGCGATTTTAACTGCTTCTCCAGTTTGTGGATTTCTTCCTTCTCTAGCAGCTCTTTTTTTAGCAGTGAAAGTTCCGAATCCTACTAAAGTAACTTTTCCTTCTTTCTTTAGTCCTTTTGTTACTCCTTCAACCATTGCATCTAATGCTCTAGTTGCATCAGCTTTTGTTAAGTCAGCTTTTTCTGCTATGAATTCTACTAATTCAGCTTTTGTCATTTTTTTACCTCCGTTTTCTTTTAAGCATCATGTTGTCATGTTATGCTTACATCATAAAGATACCATATAATTCGCATAAAATCAAGTGTTTTTAAAGAAAAAACCATAATATATTTATGAAATTAACTATTTGTATAACTTTTGTAAAGTAGAGAATAATATTATTGTATGTTTTACTCAGTTATGGTACAATTAGGTTAGAAAACGTGTGGTATTAGTTAATATTTTTTGCATACTATGAATGAAGTGAAAGGAATGTGAATTTAGATGAAATTTAAATCAAGAAAGGATATATTATTAGTTGTTACTTATATTGCTTTAATTATTTTTGCTTTAGTTAATTTTGATAAGATTTTGAAAATTTTAACTTATATCGTTAATATTTTTTCACCATTTATTGTTGGAACAATACTTGCTTTTATACTTAATGTTTTAGTTAATTTTATTGAACGAAAGATTTTTGGTAGGATTAGGGATAAAGGTTGGTGGAAGAAGTCTAAGAGACCTATTAGTATATTAATAAGTGTTATTATAATTGTTCTAATTATTAGCTTTGTTATGAATATGCTTATTCCTCAGCTTAGAAATTCATTATCTTTATTTACAGATACTCTTCCTCAGTATAAAGAAGATGTTGTACATATTATGAATAGATTTGATATGGAAGATAGTAGTATTAGTACTGTAAGTGAGTATTTTGATAATTTCGGTAAAGTTATTACAGATTATATTAAAGGAAACTCTAAAGATGTTATTTCGATGACTACTGAATTTGCATCTTCAATCTTTGGTATTGTAAGTAGTGCTGTTATATCTATTGTTTTTGCTATTTATATCATAGCACAGAAAGAAACTCTTGTTCGACAATTTGATAAAATTATGCATGCTTATGTGAAACCTAAAGTAATTGATAAAGTATATGATGTTGTTTATATGGCTAATAAAAGCTTTTCAAATTTTGTTACTGGTCAGTGTATGGAGGCTTTGATAATTGGTTCGTTATGTTTTATTGGCATGGTTATATTTAGACTTCCTTATGCATCAACTGTATCTGTAGTTGTTGGATTTACTGCTTTAATACCTGTTTTTGGATCAATTATTGGAACAATACTTGGAGCATTTCTTATTCTTATGATAAGTCCGGTTAAGGCTATTATTTTCGTTGTATTTATTGTTGTACTTCAACAAATTGATAATAATTTTATTTATCCAAAGGTTGTTGGTAAATCTATTGGGCTTCCTGGTATGTGGGTGCTTCTTTCTGTTACTGTGGGAGCAAGAATTGGCGGTATACTTGGTATGCTTATTGCTACTCCTTTATGTTCAATACTTTATTCTTTATTTAGTAAAGCAGTTAATGAGAAAGTTAAAAAAAACAAAATTGCTATTAAAGTAGAAGAAAAGGCTTAGTTTATAAGCCTTTTTATAATACAATTGCTATCATATTAGATGATCCTTTGTTTATAATCTTAGATAGTGTTTGACATAATTTATATCTTATGTTTTCTGGCATCATTGATAATTTTGCTTGTATTCCTTCTTGAACGATTACATCGAGACTTCTACCAAAGATTTCACTTTTCCATATGTTAGTACCATTATTGTTTTTTGTCAGGTAATCTATTAGTTCTTTACTTTGAAGTTCACTTCCTATAATTGGTTCAAAAGTGCTTTCGACGTCAACTCTAATCATATGAATCGACGGAGCCTTAGCTTTCAATTTTACTCCATAACGTGATCCTTGTTTTATGATTTCTGGTTTATCTAATTTCATATCTTCAAGTGATGGAGTTGCAATACCATATCCAGTCTGTTTTACCATTTTTAGAGCTCCTTTTATTTGATCGTATTCTTTTTTAGCTATATTCAATTCTTGGAATAATGATAGTAATTCTGCTTTGGTATTTACTGAAGTACCAATAGTGTCTTTTAAAACTTCACTATATAATCCTGATGGTGCTTCAAGATTAATTATTACTTCTCCTAAACCGGTGTTTACTTCAGATATATATGATTTAGCTATATAGTCAGATGTGATAAAGTTATTGTTAATTTTGTCTATATCTCTTAGTTTATTTACTTCAATAACGGCATCTTTTATCTTGTTTATATATTCGTTTTTTATATAGTTATCTGGTTTCAATATTGCTATCCATTCTGGAATATTGACTTTTATTTGCTCGATAGGAAACTCATATAATGCTTCTTTTAGTATATTATTCATATCTCTATCACTCATTGCTTCAATATTAATTGGTATTACTGGAACTTTATATTGTTCTTTTAATTTTTCTGCGAGACTTTCTGTATCTGGAAGCATTGGATGAGTACTATTTAGGAGAACAATATAAGGCTTTCCTATTGATGATAATTCATCGACAACTGTTTTTTCTGCTTCTTCATATTCCTTTCGTGGTATTTCTCCTATCGAACCATCAGTGGTTACAACTATTCCAATTGTGGAGTGATCTTTAATAACTTTTTCTGTTCCAATTTCGGCGGCTTCAATAAAAGGAATTGGTTCCCCGTACCATGGGGTCATTACAAGTCTAGGACCATTTTCATCTTCGTATCCTTTTGCTTCTGGAATGACATAACCAACACAATCAATCATTCGTATATTAATAGGGAAGTCTTCTACTTTGATTTTGGCACTGGTTGATGGAACGAATTTTGGTTCTGTTGTCATGATTGTTTTACCAGCAGCTGCTTGTGGAAGTTCGTCTAAGCATCTCTTTCTTTCATATTCATCTTCAATATTTGGGATAACAAGATTTTCCATAAATTTTCTGATAAATGTTGATTTTCCTGTTCTTACGGCTCCAACTACTCCTAAATATATATCACCTCCGGATCTTTGTCCGATGTTTTTTATAACTTCATTTTTTTCCATTATATACCTCTTTTCTTTTATCACTTAATATTATGTAATTAAAAGTAGAAGTATGAATAATAAATGCAACTTAAAAAATAAGCCCTGTGTTTATTAATTTTGTTTATTTTTTTTTCTTTTTAATGCTTCTTTAATGAATAGATTATATATGTTTTCAGTATTATCTAGATCTTCTGGATGAAATTGAACTCCTACTACAAAGTGATTATCATCAATATATTCAATTGATTCAATGATATTATCTTCTGATTTCGATGTTTCTTTAAATGGCTTTTTTATCTCTTTTATGGCATAGGTATGTCTTGTGTTTACTAATGATGAACTTCCTAATGCTTTATTTATAAAACTTTGTGGTATTGTTTTGATAAGATGCTTTCTATCTTTATCATTATGATTTTCTACTTTGACTAAATCTTTATCATTGTTGCTTCCAATGCTATATAGACCAATTATTTGATGTCCCATACATATGCCTAAAACTGGTATGTTTTTATTTATGCAGTATTTTAATATTTGAAAATGATATGGATAAATATCATTTCCTCCTTGAAAAATAATGGCATCACATATGTCTAGTATTTTTGTGTCTATTAGAGAGTTATTGTAATTAAGAATACCGATATAATTGCATTTGTTATGTAGATATTTTAGATTGGTGTTGGATATTACTTGATATTTAGTATTATCTATTGTATTATCTTTAGCTATTATTCCTATGGTGATATTATTCATCTGTCAATCATCTTGTCAATATTATTTGGAACTTTGTCATTTATGATAGCATCAATTATCTTTTGTTCTTTTTCTTTTGATACTTCTCTTCCTGTCATTTTTGATAAATCATTTATAACTTCCTTGATCGTATTCTCATCTTTCATATTTCCTTTTTCTAATTTATTTGCTAGTGATAAAATGTCTTCTTTACTGACATTTGTTTTTTTTTCAACTTTTTTGAAAAAACTATCTGAAAAACTCATAAAAAAACCTCCTAACATAATATATGTTAAAAGGTCTGATAGTTTAATTATTTTTATTTTTAAATTCTAAAGTAATAGGTGTTCCTTCAAAATCAAAATTTTCTCTAATCTTGTTTTCAAGATAGCGTTCGTAAGAGAAGTGAATTAATTTATCACTATTTACAAAAAAGGTAAATTGTGGAGGATTAATTCCTGTTTGTTCAACGAAAGATATTTTTAATCTTTTTCCTTTATATGAAGGAGGGGCTTTTAATAGAACAGCATCTCTAATGATATCATTTAATAGGTTTGTTTTTATTTTTCGGTGGGAATTAGTATATGCTTTGTCGATTTCTGGCATAATTGTAAAGATTCTTTTTTTTGTTAAAGCAGATACATATGTGATACTTGCGTAGCTTAGGAATTTAAATTCAGCTCGTACGAGTTTTGAAAAGCTACTTATATCATTTTTATCGTTTACGGTATCCCATTTGTTTACGACAATAATAATTGGTTTTCCTTCTTCAATAGCGTAACTAGCAATATGTTTATCATGTTCGATTATTCCTTCTTCAGCATTTATGACAAGCAAGCAGATATCACTTCGCTCAATCGCCTTCATTGATCTTAGAACGGAATATTTTTCTATTTTTTCAAATATTTTGCCACTTTTTCGAATACCAGCGGTATCAATTGCAACGTATTTTTTTTTGTTATAGGTAAATTCGGTGTCAATTGCATCTCTGGTAGTTCCGGCGATAGGTGAAACAATTACTTTTTCTTCGTTTATTAAGGCATTTACGAGGCTACTTTTTCCAACGTTTGGTCTTCCTATCAGACAGAATTTTATACGGTCATCTTCCTCTTTTTCTTCAATTATTTCATTCATATTTTTAACGATGCTATCTAACAAATCTGAAAGTCCAAGGGAGTGCTCTCCACTTACTGGTAATACTTCTTCAAATCCTAGTTCGTAGTAGTTATATAAATTATCTTCTCTTTTAGCATTATCAAGTTTGTTAACTACTACTATTATTCTTTTCCCTGATTTCATTAGAATATCTCTAATTAGAAAGTCATTTTGATTTAATTCTTCAATTCCATCAACAACAAATAGAATGGTATCGGCTTCTTCAATAGCAATTCGGGCTTGAATTATTATTTCATTATTGAAGTCTTCATCTGATACGTCTATTCCTCCAGTATCAATTAAATGAAATTTATATTTATTGTAACTTACAGTTCCGTAGATACGATCTCTTGTTACACCTGGTGTATCTTCAATTATGGATACTTTTTTTCCAATTAATTTATTAAATATGGTAGACTTTCCCACATTTGGTCTTCCGACAATGGCTACGTTTGGTACTTTCATAGTTTTCACCTCTTCCTTTGTATTATATCAAAAAAAAAAGAAAAATACTATATTTTTATTTTAATGCCGTCTTTAACTATTCTATTTGTGTCTTGAAAGGTAAGAAGTGAGTGCTCTGTTAAATAGAGATGCTTTTCTTTGGTTATATTTTTTAATTTTAAATAGTATTTATCTTGATAGTAATATATTATGCCGTTATAATTTTCATT
>CAMVMQ010000004.1 GCA_947168625.1 uncultured Caryophanales bacterium | reverse complement strand
ATTGACACATAAAAGCAATTATTATAAAATTAAATTATAGAAAGGAAGATAATATGAGTATATATGATTATGAAGTAAAGAAAAGAGATGGGAGTAATATTAAATTAAATGAATATAAAGATAAAGTACTATTAATAGTAAATACCGCAACTGGATGTGGTTTTACTCCGCAGTATGAAGGACTAGAAATGTTATATGAAAAATATCATGATAAAGGATTAGAAATATTAGATTTTCCTTGTGACCAATTTGGTCATCAAGCACCAGGAACAGATGATGAAATCCATGAATTCTGTACAATGAAATATGATACTAAGTTTGATCAAATGTCTAAAATAGAAGTAAATGGAGATAATGAAATATCTTTATATACATATTTAAAGAAAGAAATGCCTACTGAAGAAGTACAAGGACTTAAAAATAAGACTGCTATGAAAGCTATTAGAAAAATAAGTACGACATGTAAAAAAGAAGGGGATATTGTTTGGAATTTTACAAAGTTTTTAGTAAATAGAAAAGGTAATGTTGTAAAAAGATATGATCCGACTTTTAATCCAAAGAATATGGAAGAGGAAATAATAAGATTATTGGAGGAAAAATAATGCATGATATTATTGTAGTAGGAGCAGGACCAGCAGGGTTAACATCCGCCATATATGCTAGGCGTGCTAATAAAAAAGTCTTAGTCCTTGAGGCAAAAGCTTATGGTGGACAAATTATTAATACTTTGGATATAGAAAATTATCCCGCTAATAATCATATATCTGGTTTTGACTTGGCTACTAATATGTATAATCAGGCAAAAGAATCAGGTACTGAGTTTGTTTTTGATAAGGTAATTGAAATTAAAAATTATTCTAAGTATAAGGAAGTAGTAACTAATAATGGCAAATATAAATGCAAAGCTTTAATACTTGCAACAGGAAGTGAAAATAGAAAATTAGGCCTTGTTAATGAAGGCGATTTAGTAGGAAAAGGAGTATCATATTGTGCTACTTGTGATGGAGCTTTTTATAAAGGCAAAATAGTAGCAGTAGTAGGGGGAGGAAATACTGCTTTAGAAGATGCTATATATTTATCAGATATTGCAAGTAGAGTATATTTAATTCATCGAAGGAATACTTTTAAAGGGGAAGAATCTACATTAAATAAATTAAAAGAAAAAGATAATATTACTTTTATCTATAATAGTAATGTAACTAAGTTAAACGGAAGTTATAAACTAGATAGTATTGAAGTAATGGACATTGATAATAATAGAAAAGAATTAAAAATATCAGCTCTTTTTATAGCAGTCGGTCAAATACCAGAAAATCAAAATTTTGCTAAGATTATTAATTTGGATGATAAGGGATATATTATAGCTAAAGAAAATTGTCATACTAATAGAAAGGGTATTTTTGTAGCAGGAGATGCTCGCACTAAGAATTTAAGACAGTTAGTAACAGCCACAAGTGATGGAGCAGTAGCCTCTACTGAAGCAATTAAATACATAAATAGTAAATTATGAAAAAATCAGTATTAATAATTATCTGTTTCCTATTATTAGTAGGCTGTGCTAGTAAAAAAGAAGATAAGAGAGTGAAAGATATTATGGATAAGATAAATATTACAATTGATAATGATGATTATATTTTAGATTTAGAAGATAACCAAACCGTTAAAGAATTATTAAATATATTACCCTTAGATATTAATATGGAAGAGTTAAATGGCAATGAAAAATATGTTTATTTAGATAATGGATTTACTACAAATCCTAGTATTCCTAAAATGATAAATAAAGGGGATGTAATGTTATACGGGAATAATTGCTTGGTAATATTTTATAAGTCATTTACGACTAATTATAGTTATACTAAGATAGGTCATATTAATGATTTAAAAGATTTAGATAGTAATGATATTAAAGTAACAATTAATAATTAAATATAGAGAATATAACTCTATATTTTTTTCTATTTATTGGCAAACATACGTACTATAAAATTGTTGACTAAAAGAAGGATATTTTATATAATTAATATGGTGGTAGAGATGGATAAAGTATATATTGCTATTGATTTAAAGAGTTTTTATGCTTCCGTTGAATGTCGTGAAAGAGATCTTGACCCTCTTACAACTAATTTAGTAGTAGCGGATTCTTCACGTACTTCTAAGACTATATGTCTTGCAGTAAGTCCTTCTCTTAAGGCCTATGGTATTGGAGGAAGAGAAAGATTATTTGAAGTTCAAAGAAAGGTAAAAGAAGTAAATAAAGAAAGAAGAAAAAATATTAATTATAAAAAGTTTACGGATAAAACATATAATAATAATATTTTAAAAATGAATCCTTACCTAGAACTCGATTTTATTATTGCAAAGCCTAGAATGAGTTTATATATTAAGTATAGTACAAAAATATATAATATCTATTTAAAATATATTGCAAAAGAAGATATTCATGTCTATTCAATTGATGAAGTGTTTATTGATGCTACTAATTACTTAGAAATGTATAAGATGAATGCTCATGAACTTACTATGAAAATTATTAAAGATATATTAAAAGAAACAGGAATAACTGCGACTGCTGGTATTGGTACTAATCTATATTTAGCAAAAGTAGCAATGGATATTGTTGCTAAGCATATTAAAGCAGATAATGATGGGGTCAGAATTGCTTCTTTAGATGAAATAAACTATCGAAAATTACTTTGGGAACATACACCTATTACTGATTTTTGGCGTGTAGGAAAAGGTTATGCAAAGAAACTTTGGGATAATAACCTTTATACAATGGGAGATATTGCTAGATGTTCTTTAGGAAGTTTAAGTGATAAATATAATGAAGAACTATTATATAAGTTATTTGGTGTGAATGCTGAGATACTTATTGATCATGCCTGGGGAATAGAACCTTGTACTATTAAGGATATAAAAGACTATAAGCCAAGAATGAACAGTATATCAAGCGGTCAAGTATTACTAAAACCTTATGACTATATAAAAGCTAAAGTTATTGTTAAAGAAATGACTGATTTACTATGTCTAGATTTAATTAAGAAAAACCTTGTATGCAACAGAATTTATCTCACTATTATTTATGACCGAGAAAATATTTTTAATGGTTATAGTGGTGAAGTAAAGAGAGATTATTACGGAAGAGAAATCCCTAAAGAAAGCCATAAAAGTATTTCACTTGAAGATTATACATATTCATTTAGAATAATTATGGATAATATTCTTAAGTTATATGATGATATTGTTAAAAGAAATTTATTAATAAGAAAAATATATGTATCATTTGATGTTATTAATGAAGAAGAATATAAGAAAAGAGGAAAGATTAAACAGTTAGACTTATTTAGCAATAATACTTTTGATGACCAAGAAGAAGATAAGAGGGTAGAAGAGGTTATCTTGGAAATAAAAATGAAATACGGAAAGAATGCTATATATAAAGGAATGGATTTAGAAGACGGAGCTACTACTATTATGCGAAATAAAATGATTGGAGGACATCATGAGTAGGTATGATGATATTATAAATTTGGAAAGGCCAAAATCTAATCATATGAAGATGAATATAAAACTTAGAGCGGGTATTTTTGCTCCCTTTGCAGCTTTAACAGGATATAAAGAAGCATTACTTGAAGAAGAAAAAGTAATGGATAATAAGATAGATATAAGTATAGATAAAGAAGAAGAAATAAATGATAAACTTTTAAATGTTGATTTAGAGAGTATTTATGACATTGTTTATTTTAAAAAGGATGTAAATAAAGATGGCGGTAAATATTTAACAATTAGGAAAAAAGTAAGAAGACTGGATTTAGATAATAAGTACATTATTCTACTAGGAGGAATTAAAATTCCTTTTAGCGATATTTATGATATTAAAAAGGTACCATAAATATCTTTTTTGTGATATACTAACGAGGAGGAAGAAAATGTATGGAAAAATATAAAGAAGTTGAAAGAAGTATCATCACTACTTATCGTAAAGATATCTGGAGCAAGTTTATAAAGGCTGTTCAAGATTATGAATTGATTACGGAAAATGACAAAATTATGGTATGTATAAGTGGCGGCAAGGATTCATTTTTAATGGCTAAATGTATAGAAGAATTAATAAGACATGGTAAGTTTCCCTTTGAAGCTAAATACGTAGTTATGGATCCAGGGTACAGTGATTATAATCGCAAGATGATAGAGGATACTGCTAATGAACTTAATTTACAAGTAGAGATATTCAAATCAGATATTTTTGAAGTAGCAGGTAAATTATCTCCTGATAGTCCTTGCTATATGTGTGCTAAAATGAGAAGAGGCTTTCTTTATAATAAAGCCAAAGAATTGGGATGTAATAAGATTGCTTTAGGTCATCATTTTGATGATGTTATTGAAACTACTTTATTATCGATGTTTTATGGAGCTGAGATAAAGACAATGATGCCTAAATTACATAGTGATAATTTTCCAGGATTAGAACTTATTAGACCATTATACTTAGTTAAAGAAAGTGCTATTATAGCCTGGAAAGATAAGAATGAACTTAATTTTATCAACTGTGCATGTTCGTTTACTGAAAAGGCTAGTCGAGAAGATATAAGTAAGAGAAAAGAAATAAAAGAGTTAATAAGAGAACTTAAAAAAAAGAATAATGATATTGATTTAAATATTTTTAGAAGTTTAAATAATGTAAATTTAAACTGTATTATAGGATATAAAATAGCTAAAACTTATCATTCTTTTTTAGAAGATTATGATAAATAGGACTTGTTTTTCAAGTTCTTTTATTATATAATTATACTTGAGAATAGGAGAGAAAAAGAATGAAAGATTTTATTAAAAAAAATGTTAGGGTAATTGCTCTTTTATTTATAGTTATCTTGCTTTCGGTAGTAGGTGTAACTCTTGCTATTAATACAAGTGATACATCTAATATTAATTTAATTACTAAGGATATTATCCCTAATATTAGATATGATAAAGATACTGAAGGAAATGATATTAGAGTATTATCTAGTGAAGGAATGATGATTCCTGTGACAATAGATACTAGTGATATAAATACTGTTATGAATAAAAAAGAAGTACTTAAACTTAAGTTTTGGGTATCAGGAAATGCTGATAATCCAGAGGAAAGCATTTATGATATTGCCCTTCATAATGTTGATATTGATTGTGAATTAAAAGATGAAAGTGTCAAATGGTTACTTTATAAGAATAATAATCTTTTATATAATGGTAATTTATCTCCTAGGTATGATACTATGCCTAATAATAGATTATTACTTACTGATACACAGCAGGATTTAACTTTAAATGAAGATGAATATCTTGTTGCCATCTATATCGAGGAATCTTGCCATGGAAACATTAGTGAATGCAAAGATAAAAATGATCAATCCAATTTACTTGGCAAGAAGATAAAAGCAGAAATTAGTATTGAAACTTCAACTAAAAGTAAAGTTATTCATAAAAGAGAAACTTCTGAAAAGATAAACTGCATGGAAGATAATACTATCGTTAATAGACCAGTATGTAATCCTAATCTTATCTATGATGGCAGTAATTTAACTTTAACTACGATATCTAATGGAATAATAGTAAATCAAAGAAGTGCAATTGATGCTGGCAAATATAATGTTATTGCTAAATTAGAAAAAAGTTACAAGTGGGATGATAATACAAATAGTGATTATATTCTTACTTGTACTGTTAAAAAGAGAAGTATAACAATAAGCACACTAGATCAAGATGATTCATCATTTGCAAGTAATCCAGAATATATATCCACTATTAACTTAGTAGAAGGACATAAAGTAAATAGCATCAAATTAGAGAGAATTAAAACAGACACTAAGGATATAATATCTCCTAGTAGAGCTATTATATATGATCAAAATGGTAATGATGTAACAAGCAACTACTCAATTAATTATCAAAGTGTTGGAAGAGTAAAGTAAGCACTATTATGTGCTTGCTTTTTAATTTTGACAATCTAGGTGTAAAATAGAGAAGTAGGGGTAGAAAAAAGATTAGAAGAATGATATAATTAATTAGAGGTAGATTGGATGAAGAAATATTTATTATTTATATTTATAATATTTATATCTATTGTACACAGTGTTAAAGCAGATACTGGGACCGTTATATGTTCAGGAGGAGATACATCCCCATTAAATGTAAGAAGTAGTATCGATGGTAATGTAATAGGAGGACTTTCTTGTAATTCTTCAGTTGAAATACTAAATAATAATGCTGGTAGTAATAATAATTGTAGTAAATGGTATCAAATTAAGCAAGGCATTCTTGAAGGCTTTTCTTGTGGAGAATATATTAGTATTAATAAAGTTAATAAGAATATTAAAGGAAAAGTATCATGTATTGAGAATGATGATCCATTAACAGTAAGAGAGAGTATTAATGGTAAAATTATTGATAGATTATCATGTGATACTGAAATGACTGTTCTTGATGATACTTTAGGAGCTGCTGGCTATTGCTCAAACTGGTACAAAGTATCTTACGGAGATAATAAAGAAGGATATGTTTGCGGAACTTATGTTATTACCGATGTAGAAGTAGATGATAATGATGAAAGTGTTACTTTGTATAAGGAAAGCCTTAAATCAGCTGGTTTTCCTGAGAGCTATATAGATGATTTAACTAAAATTCATTTAATGTATCCTAAATGGAATTTTATCGCGTACAAAACTAATTTAGATTGGAATACAGTAATCGAAAATGAGAGTGTAAAAGGAAGGAATCTTGTTTATTACACATATGGCGAGGGTTATCGTAGCAAGAAAGATTATAGTTATAGTTATGAGAAAGATGAGTATTATCGCCATAATACAGAAGTTAATTGGTGGTATGCTAGTGAAGAGGCAATTAAGTATTTTATGGATCCAAGAAATTATTTAAATACCAAGAATATCTTCATGTTTGAGTCTTTGTCTTATGAAGCATCTTTTCAGACATCAGATGTAGTTGATAAGATTCTTGGAAATAGTTTTATGCCTGGACTTTATAAAAAGTATAGTGAAGATAGTTATACTACGGCTTTTATGGATGCTGCGAACAATTATAATGTTAGCCCAGTACATTTGGCTAGTAGAGTTCTCCAAGAACAAGGAATAAATGGTAGTATTGCTTCATTGGGTAATGAATTTACCTATAATGGTAATAAATATTCAGGATATTATAATTTTTATAATATTAAAGCAACCGGTAGTAATCCAGCAATTAATGGTCTAGTTTGGGCAATGGGGGGAGAAGATCATAGTGGTACTTCTTATTTAAGACCATGGGATACTCCATATAAATCAATTAATGGAGGAGCTAGATTCTTGAGCGAAGATTATATTAGTGTTGGACAGAATACGTTATATTTTCAGAAATTTAATGTCACTGATTCTAACAGATATAGTCATCAATATATGCAAAATATTACTGCACCTTTAACTGAGGGGCTTAGTACTTATAATAGTTATAGTGCAATATCTGGTATTTTTGATGAACCTTTAGCTTTTATTATTCCAGTTTATGAAAATATGCCAAGTAATAAAGTTGCTGCGCCTGCTAATAAAAATCCTAATAGCTATCTAAAAACTATTAAAATAGATGGCGATGATATTGATAACTTTAAGTATAATAATCTTAATTATCTTATTGAAGTAGAAAGTACCACTAATGAGGTATTACTAGAAGCTTCTTCTATTAGTAGTAAAGCATCAGTGTCTGGTACTGGTTCTATAAATCTTCTTCCAGGGGAAAATAAAAAAACTATTACAGTTACTGCAGAAAATGGCGATGTTAGTTATTACAATTTAACTATTATAAAAAAGGCTAAAGAAGAAAATATTACTTTATCTAGTAATAATAGTTTGAAGAGTTTAACTATAGATAAACTTGATTTTACTTTTGATAAAAATACTTTAGAATATAATTTAGAAGTTCCATTTGAGGTAAATAATATTAATTTAACTTATGAATTTGAAGATACTACTAGTACAAGTGATAATATTAAGAATTTTGATTTAATTGTTGGATTAAATAAAATTAATATTAGTGTTAAAGCTGAAGATGGTAGTGTTAAAGAGTATATTTTAAATATCAGAAGAAGTGAAGTAAGTGTTGATAAGGCGTTGAGTTCTAGTGGTATTAAGTATAATAATGATTATATTTATGGCATAGATATTAATACAGGTATTAATAGTCTTATTAATAATCTAAAGAAAGTTAGTGATGGTATCAGTGCTCGAGTAGATGATAAGAATGGAATAGAAAAAAGTGGCACTTTTGTAACAGGAGATACTCTAAAAATTAAAATTGCCGGAAAAGAAAGCTCGTACAATATTGTTATTTATGGAGACGTAAATGGGGATGGTACTATTGACAAACTCGATTATTTAGCTATTTTAAGAGATTATTATGGTTATACAAAGTATAGTGGTGCTTATAAAGTAGCAGCAGATGTTAATCGTGATGGTAACGTTGATAAGCTTGATTATTTAGCTGTATTAAGAGATTATTATGGATATAAGAAAATAACTCAGTAGGAGGTATATATGAGAAAGATTAAATATTTGATAATTAGCATAGTATTATTCATAAGTTTTAGCACTTATTGTTTTGCTAGTAGTGTTACTATTGGAGGAAATACTTCAGTAACGAAAGGAAACAGCGTTACAATTACTGCTAGTGTATCATCTGATAGTCCTCTAGTTAGTATTGAAGGTACATTTATGTGCAAGGGGGCAGGAGTAAGTGAAGGACTTGATATGGTCTTTGATGACTCTAGTAATTCAATTAAGAGTAAGAGTTATAGTATAACTATTAAACCTACTTTAAGTGGAACAGTTACTTGTAGTACTTCAGGAGTACGTATTACTAATATGTCTTCTGATTCATGGCAATCTCTTGACAATAAGAGCCTATCTATTAGTGTTAAGCAGCCAGCTGTGGTTGCCCCTAAAGTTTATAGTAGTAACAATAATCTAAAAGCTCTTTCAGTAGAAGGTTATTCTTTAAGTCCTGAATTTAACAAAGACACCTTAGAGTATAGTATAGAAGTTCCTAATGATACAAAGAAAATTACTATAAATGCAGATAAAGAAGATAGTAAAGCTAGTATTAGTGGTACTGGAGAAAAAGAAGTAATTGAAGGACTAAATAAGTTTGAAATTAAGGTAGAAGCAGAAAATGGTAATGTTAAGACATATGTTGTTAATGTTACTGTTAAAGAATTAGATCCAATTGAAGTAATGATTAATAATAAAAAATATACTATTATTAGGAAAGAAGGTTTATTAGAGACCCCTGTTAGTTATGAAAAGTCATCTATTAAAATAGATGGAAATGATATATTATGCTATAAAAATAAAAAAACCAATAGTATTTTAGTTGGATTATCTGATGGAAAAGAATCAAAGTATTTTATTTATGATGAAAAGACTGGTAAATATACACCATATAAGAATATTAACGTAAATGGCATTAGCTTAAAATTACTAAGCATACCTAAAAAATTATTACCAAGTGGTTATGCCAAAGTTACTTTTACTTACGATGATGATAAAATAGAAGGATACCAGTATTTTAAGAAAGGCGTTACATATGCTGCGTCAGATAAAGTAAAAGGAAGCTCATTCTATCTAGTATATGCTGAAAATGAAGATAATGGTAAAAAGGGAATGTATATCTACGATAAGGAAGAAGGAACAATTCAAAGATATAATGAAGATTTAGTAATGTATTATATGAATAAACTTGATAAAGCAAATCTTTATTTATATATTTCTATAGCATTAGTAGGTGTATTGATTATCACCTTAGCTATTATTTTAATAAAAAAGGGTAAAAATAAAAAACGTAGATAATATAATTATAAAACTAAAACATATGATTAATTAGGTGGTTATTTTGAAAGAAATAATGAGAAAACTATCCTTATTAATTCTAGTATGTTTTAGTTTTTTTTATACAGACAGGGTACTTAATTTTATTAATAATCATAGTACTTTAATGAAAACAATTAAGAGTAAAAGTAGTACTTATGAGATTAAAGAAGTTAATGCTACTATTTATGAAGATGAAGTAATACCAGGTATTAAAGGAAGAAGAGTAAATATAAAGAAGTCATTTGATAATATGAAAGATTATAATACTTTTAGAGAAGAAAATATAATATATGATGATATTGTTCCAGGAATTAGTATTTCTAGCAATATGGATAAATTTATAATTAGCGGTAATAATAAGAAAAAGAAAGTAGCTATTATCATAATTATAAACAATAATATTAATAAATATAAAGATATTAATAATGTTACCCTATTTATTAATCATAATCTATTAACAATTGACAATTTAAATAAGTTAAAAAGTAAAGAAATATATACATATGGAAATAATGGAAAATATAGTAAAGAAATACTTCTTAATGATAATACTCTAATTAATACACTAACTAATAGTAGATCAAATTACTGCCTTAGTAAAGATAAAGATTATGAGACATTAAACATCTGCAAAGAAAATGATATGTATACAGTAATCCCTAATCTAATAGGAGACTACAAAGAAATAAAAGATAATTTAAAAAACGGAAGTATTATTCTCATTCCAAACATAGATAATATTAACATTATTAAAAAATATATTTACAGTAAGGGATATGATATAGTACCACTAATAGAATTATTAAGCGAATAATATTTAAAAATCAAGACTAATAGCCTTGATTTTTCTTCTTCTTTTCATTATAATTATTTTAGATAGGAGACCATAAAATGACCAAGACAAGAAAAAGAAAAATAAAAAAAATAGTATATTTAATACCTTGCCTAATATTAATAGGGGCATTAGCCTTTTATATTGCCTTTAATAGTGATAAGAATGTTAAAAATAAAAAAATAGATTATATGCCTTTACTTACTAATATAAATGATATAGACACTATTAAAGACAAATACAAGATGAATGTTAATATTACATATGAATATAGTGATGAAATAGAAAAAGATAAAGTTATTTCTCAAAGCATTAAGGAAAAGACTAAACTTAAAGATAATATGAATCTTGACATTGTTATTTCTCTTGGTAAATTAGATAAAGAAAAATTAGCTAGTGATAATATTAATGAACTCGGTAAAGTTCCTATTATGATGTATCATGGTATTAGAGAGAAAACCTCTAATAGTACCGGTACAGTAGGAGGTAATGTTGATAAAGACGGTTATAATAGAACACCAGAGGCTTTTCGCGAAGATTTAGAGTTCTATTATGATAATGGTTATTATATGATTAGACTTATTGATTTTATTCATGGAGATATTGATGTTCCATACGGAAAGAGTCCAATTATTCTAACTTTTGATGATGGCAATGAAGATAATATTAGAGTTACAGGATTAGATGATGATGGTAATATTGTTATTGACAAAAATAGTGCAGTTGGTATAATGGAAGAATTTCGTAATAAACACTCTGATGCTGGTGTAACAGCAACATTCTTTGTAAATGGTGGTATTTTCAATCAAAATGATTATAATGAAAAGATTCTAAAATTTCTCGTTGATAATGGTTATGATGTTGGTAATCACACGCAGTATCATCTTGATATAAAAAAATCAAGTTCAGAAGAAGTTCAAAAGGAAATAGGTTATGTTTATGATAAATTAGAAGAGATAATACCAGGAAAGTATATTAAAATTATAGCTCTTCCATTTGGCAGTCCTTATGTTAAAACACATGATAACTTTAAATATGTTTTATCCAGTACTTATAATGGTAAGACATATGAAACAGAAGCAGCTTTAAGAGTAGGATGGGAACCAGAGTATTCTTCTTATGATAAAGATTTTGATAAAACCTTTTTAAAAAGATGCAGAGCTTATGACAATAATGGTAAAGAATTTGATATTCAAATGGTCTTTAACATACTAAAAAATACAAGATATATCTCAGATGGTAATAAGAATGTAATCACCATAAAAGAATCAGATAGTGGTAGATTAGCAGAAACAAGTAAGAAAATAATAACCTACTAGGAGGATAATATGAAATTAAATAATAGAGGCTTTGCTATAACAGCAGTATTATATGGATTACTAATTTTATTTGTTATTTTAGTTAGTTCATATTTACTTATATTATCTGCAAAAAAGAATAGACTTGATAATCTTATCGAAGATGCCGAAAATATTTATAACGGTGTAAGTTCAGTTGATAATAATATTGATGATAATGATGATGAATTAAATGAGGATAATACTCCAGGTGAAAATTCAGGAAATAATTCTGGTGATGATAATTCGGGAAGCAATGCTGGTGGAGAAACAGTTCCTGATGATACAGGCAATGGTAATAATACTGTAACAACGTATAATATTAATTTAACCTCTAATACTGGAGGAATTGTGTTTAATCCATCTTCGCCATTAACAGTTAATGAAGGTGGAGAAGTTTCAGTATCATTTCAAGTTCCAGGAGGAAAAAAGTTTTCAAGAATTGATTGTAGACCAAACATTACTTGGGAGAATGATTATTTGATGGGAGAAGTAACAGTCATTTTTAAAAATGTTACAAGTGATGCTAATTGCACTTTATATCTAACGAATATTTCCAATGGTGGTGATGCATCAGCATGAATAAGAAAGGATTTACACTAATTGAAGGATTAATGGTCATTGCTATTATTGGAGTTATTTTAATGGCAATAGTACCAAATGTTATTACTTTAATTAATAAGAATAGAAAAAAAGCATGCGAAGGAACAATAGAAAATATTATAGCGACTGCTAAAATGTATGTAGCCGATAATAAATATGAAAAAATCAATTGTGGAGATAATAATTTTGTTGCTATATCATATTTAAAAGAAAATGGTTACTTAAAAGAAGGAACAGATACAATTGGCTCAGAAGTTAAAATTACCTATGATTGTACAAACAAGACTTTTACTTATAGTGTCGTAGATAATAATAGACAAAATGTCACTTGCGAAAGTTAGAAAAAAGTATTGTAATTTAAAAAAATATATGCTAAAATTAAAGAAGAATAGGAGGATAATTTATGGCACTTAACAAACTTAAAAAATTTGTAACGGAAGAGGTTATGGATGAAGCATCAGAAGATGAATATTATGAAGCAGAAAAGGTTCCTGGTAATGGGAAGATGATTTTACTTGAACCTCGAGCTTATTCAGAAAGCCAACAAATAGCGGATCATTTAAAGAAAAGAAATACTGTTGTTGTCAATATGAAAAGAGTAACTCCTGACCAAGCAAAAAGAATTGTAGATTTTTTGTCTGGTACTGTCTATGCAATAGGTGGAGACCTTCAAAAAATAGGTGGGGGAATATTCTTATGTACTCCTAAAAATGTTAATGTTGAAGGAACTATTTCTGAAGAAGAAAAAAATAAAAAGAAAAATGATATTGATGTAGAGTGGTAATAAATAGATAGAGTGGTGACTTATGAAGAGGTTTACAATTAGTCAAGAAGGTTATAATGTTGATGAAGTAAATCGTTTTATTGATGTTGTAATTAAGAGATTAGAAAAATTAAATAGTGAGAATTCTCTTTTGCAGATGAAAATCTCTTCATTAGAGGAAGATTTAGAGAATGCAAAGAAGACCGAAGCCAAGATGTCAGAGGCCTTTATGGCAGCACAATCAGCTTCAGAAAAAATTAAATCTTTAGCTAGAGAAGAAGCAAGTATTATATTAGAAGAAGCCAGAAATAATGCCAATTCTATTATTCACGAGTCTTTAGTAAATGCGCAAAAAGTAGAAGATGAATCATCACTACTTAGAAAGAATATTGTCGTATATAAAAATAGAATAAAAAATATTATTAAAGCACAACTTGAACTTGCTGATGAATTAGATAAATATGATATTGATAAAAAGTAGTTATCAAGGTTGTACTTGGTAACTTTATTTTAGGAGGGTATATGATTAAGGATATATTTTTAGAGACAATCCCAGATGTATGGCCAATGATTGTTATTATTCTAGTTATTGTATGTAGTCTTAGAATTACATATTTAATCACCAGACATAAGAAATTTCAATTTCATAAAGAACTTATCTATTTAATTGCTATTATTTATATACTATGTCTATTCTATGTTGTAACTTTTCAAGATAGAAATTATGGGGTATCTAATTATGTTCCTTTTAAAGAAATATTTAGATATAGACTAGGAACTCATAAATTTATAAAAAATATTTTAGGAAATATTGTTTTATTTATTCCATATGGTTTCATTGCATCCTACATATTAAATAATAAAAAAATTAGTATAACTTTTATTCTTTCTTTAATTGTATCCTTGACAATTGAAATAGTACAGTATTATATTGGAAGAGTATTTGATATTGATGACATTATATTAAATGTTATAGGAGGAATAACTGGAGGACTATTATTTGTTGGTATGGATGCCATTAGAAGTAAAATTAAGATACTTAGAAATGATACAGTAGTGGATATTTTAGTAATATTATTATTATTAATTGTTATTATGTATTCATTTAATATTAATATATTTGGTATGATAAGGGGGTAATTATTATGTTTGATATATTTAATAATACCAATAAAGATATTGAGGAAATAGATGTATTAAGGAAATATCTAAAATATGCTACTAAAGAGTTAAAGATTGAAAAAGGAATATTTAATATTATTTTTGTTAGCAATGAAGAAATTCATGAAATAAATAAGAATTATAGAAATACTGATAGAGTAACTGATGTCATATCTTTTGCATTAGAGGACAATGAGGACGTTGTGTATAAAGATTTTAGATTACTAGGAGACATTTATATAGCTATTGATGTTGCTTATGATCAAGCTTTAGAATATAATCATTCAAGAGAAAGAGAAGTATGCTTTTTAGCTACCCATGGTATTTTGCATTTATTAGGTTATGATCACATGAATAAAGAAGAAGAAAAAATAATGTTTAGTAAGCAGGATAAATTGCTAGATGGCTTTGGTATAACTAGATAATAATAATTTAAGGGGAGGCATTTATGGAAGAGAGTTTAAAGAGATTACTTAAAAATAGTTATAGTCCATATTCCGCATTTAAAGTAGCCGCTATTTGTTTGATGAAAGATGGCAAAAGCTTTGGAGGTGTTAATGTTGAAAACGCCTCTTATGGAGCTACTATTTGTGCCGAGAGAGTAGCTATTACAAGTGCAATAGCTAGTGGATATAAAAAAGGAGAATTTAGTAAATTATATGTTATGTGTGATACTCCAAGAATTGCTTCATGTTGCTTCTTGTGTAGACAAACAATAAGTGAATTTTTTTCTCCAGACGATGAAATTATTTTATACAGTAATGATTATGATAGAGAGATATATACTGTAAAAGACTTATGCCCTTATCCTTTTGGAAGTGAAGATTTAAAAAAATAATCTTCATTTTTATTAAAAAGAATAAGAAAAGGTTACTTTTTGGTTGACTTTTAGAATTTACTATAATATAATTATTACAGAAACGGAAAGAAGATTATATTTATCTCACCTGATTACATATAGTAGTAGGTAAAAAAGCCAACTTAGTAAATACAATTTTGATAAGAGCTTTTTATGGATAAATGGATACTTCTTTAAGTATTCATTTTTTGGAGGTGTTAGCTATAGCTACTTTAAAGGATAATCCTATCAATGAACAAATTAGATGTAAGGAAATGATGGTTATTGGACCTAATGGGGAACAGCTTGGTATAAAGAGTAAACAAGATGCTCTTACTTTAGCCGGATATGCTGGATTTGATCTAGTTCTTATGAGTGATACTGGTAAAGTACCAGTATGTAAAATAATGGACTATAACAAATTTAAGTATGAAAAGAAGAAAAAATCAAAGGAATCGCTAAAAAAGCAGAGAGATGCAATAGTAGAGACTAAAGAATTTAGACTTTCTGTTAAGATTGATATACACGATTTTGAGACAAGGGTTAATAATGCATCTAAAGCTTTAGGTAAAGGAAATAAAGTTAAAGCAAGTATTAGATTTAAAGGAAGAGAAATAACTCATCCGGAACTTGCTAAAGAAGTTCTTGATAGATTTTATGAAAAAGTAAGTAATATTGCTGAGGTCGAATCTAAACCAAAGATTGAAGGCCGAACAATGTTTATGGTGCTTGCACCTAAGAAATAGAAGGAGGATATTATGACAAAAGTTAAGAAGAATAAAATGAAGACACATAAGGGGCTTAAAAAAGTTTTAAATGTTAGACAAAGTGGTTCTATAAGTAAGAGAAGACAAGGAGTACTTCATAATACTGGTAAGAATAGTGCTGCTAGAGCAAGTAGTAAAAAGAAAGGTACTAGTCTATCTAATTCTGATTTAAAAAGAATTAAAGATTTAATATAGGAGGGTATATAAAATGACAAGAGTTAAAGGTGGCACAGTTGCACGTGCAAGAAGAAAAAAAGTATTAAAAGAAGCTAAAGGTTACTTTGGTAGTAAACATAGATTATATAAAACCGCTCATGAGCAAGTAATGCATTCAGGAGTTTATGCATTTAGAGATAGAAAACAAAATAAAAGAAACTTTAGAAAATTATGGATTACAAGAATAAATGCTGGATGTAGAGAAAATAGTATTTCTTACTCTAGATTTATTGATGGCTTAAATAAAGCTGGAGTTACAGTAAATAGAAAGATGCTTAGTGAACTTGCTATTGATAATATGGAGGCATTTAGTGATTTAGTAACTATTGCTAAAGATGCATTAGCAGGAAAAGCTTATACTCCTAAAACAGTAAGTGCAAAGAAAGAAGAGACTGTAAAAGAAGCTAAAACTACAGAAAAGAAACCAGCTGCTAAAAAGGAAACAGAAAAGAGTACTACTACTAAAAAAGCTTCTGCTAAAAAGACAACTACTAAAAAAGAAGAAAAGTAATAATTTCTTCTTTTTTTTCATATAATAATAATATATACTTGACGTACGCAAAAAAGTACGTTATAATGTAAGTGAGGTGAGAAAGATGAGCACAATAAATATTACTAATGCAAGAGCTAATTTATTTCAATTAGTATCTGATGTAAATGTTGGCTTTAATCCTATTACAATTGTTAATAATAAAGGTAAAAATGCTGTTTTGATATCTGAGGATGAGTGGAAAAATATTGAAGAAACATTATATTTATCAAGTATTCCTGGATATGTAGAAAGAATTAATGAAATAAGAAAAAAAGAGGATTGGAGTAGTGCTAAGGAGTTTGATCCAAATGAAGAGTGGCAATAAATACAAAATATTATTTTCAAAGCAAGCTGGAAAAGATAAAATTAAACTCAAAAGTTCTGGATTAGATAAAAATGCTATAAATATTTTAGTATTAATGATGGAAGACCCTTTTGGCTATCCACCATCTTATGAAAAATTAAGCGGTGATTTAACAGGATTATATTCTAGACGAATTAACAGGCAACATAGAATTGTATATGAAGTTGATGAGCAAAAAAAAGAAATTCATATAATTAGAATGTGGACTCAATATGATAGACTATAATAATTGATGAATTAAAAAAGAAGAAAAGTAATAATTTCTTCTTTTTTTTATATTTAAATTTTGTTATAATAGGAAGGAAGGCAGTGATATAGATGGATACTAGTAAGATAAGAAATTTTAGTATTATAGCACATATTGATCATGGTAAAAGTACTCTTGCTGATAGAATATTAGAGTACACTGGAGCTATTGATAAAAGACAAATGAAAGACCAACTACTTGATAATATGGATATTGAAAGAGAAAGAGGAATTACTATTAAGTTAAATACAGTAAGACTAAATTATAAAGGATACACTCTTAATCTTATTGATACCCCAGGACATGTCGATTTTAGTTATGAAGTATCTCGTAGTCTTGCTGCTTGTGAAGGTGCTATACTAGTAGTAGATGCAACGCAAGGAATAGAAGCCCAAACTCTTGCTAACGTCTATTTAGCACTTGATAATAATTTGGAAATAATACCAGTAATTAATAAAATAGATTTACCTAGTGCTGATATTCCTAAAGTAGAAAGAGAATTATTTGATACTTTCGGTTTTAAGAGTGAAGAAATAATTAAAGTTTCTGCGAAAACTGGTGAAGGAGTAGGAGAACTATTAGATAGGGTAATAGAAAGAGTACCTAGTCCCAATGAGTGCAAAGATAAATTAAAATGTTTAATCTTTGATAGTTATTTTGATCCTTATAGGGGAGTAGTAATACTAGTTAGAATAGTATCTGGCAGGTTATCTAAAAAAACAAAAATTAAAATGATGGAGACAGGAGACACTTATGATGTTGTAAGTCTTGGATATCATACACCATTTGAAAAAGAAGTAGATTCTCTAGGAGTTGGAGAAGTTGGTTTTATTACGGCTTCGATTAAGAGTTTGGAATCTGTTAAAGTAGGAGACACCATTACTGATGCAGATGATGAAGCAGAAGAAAAATTACCTGGATATAAACCTATGAAACCAATGGTCTACTGCGGTATATATCCTATTGAACCTGCTAAATACCCTAATTTAAAGGAAGCAATTGAAAAATTAAAACTAAATGATGCTTCTTTAACTTATGAGATGGAGTCTTCTAGTACTTTAGGTTTTGGCTTTCGTATGGGCTTTCTTGGGCTACTTCATTTAGAAATAATTGCAGAAAGAATTGAAAGAGAATTTAATCTAGATATAATTGCAACAACGCCATCCGTAAATTATGAAATAACACTTACTGATGGGGAAGTAATCTTCATTGATAATCCTAGTATGATGCCGGATAAAGTAAGAATTAAAAGTATAAAAGAACCTTATATCTTTACTAATATTTTAGTACCTAGTGATTATATAGGACCAATTATGGAACTATGTCAAGATAAAAGAGGTATCTATAAAGGAATGGACTATTTAGATAAGACTAGAGTAAATATTCATTATGAACTTCCTTTATCAGAAATAGTATATGATTTCTTTGATAGGTTAAAATCTTCTACTAAGGGATATGCATCTTTTGATTATGAAGTAATAGGATATAAAGAAAGTGATTTAGTAAAGATGGATATTTTACTTAATGGTGAGATAGTCGATGCTCTATCATTAATAGTACATAAAGATTTTGCATATGATAGAGGAAGAAAAATGGTTGATAATTTAAAAAATATTATCCCAAGACAACTATTTGAAGTACCAGTACAGGCAGTTATTGGTAGTAAAGTAATCGCAAGAAGTGATATTAAAGCAATGCGAAAAGATGTTTTAGCTAAATGTTATGGTGGAGATATAACACGTAAGAGAAAACTTCTTGAAAAGCAAAAAGAAGGTAAAAAGAAAATGAAAACAATAGGTAGAGTAGAGATACCTGCTGAAGCTTTCTTAAGTATTTTAACAGATTATAAGAAAAATTAAAATATATAATTATTTGAGGTGTAAGTATGGGTAAAAAAGCAAAAACAGTAACAAAAGAAATAACGATAGATATACTTTCTTGTACACCAAATTATGATGTAATCTATAATTATTTAACTACTAATTTTGATGAAGCAGTAACTGCTATACTAAATGGTATCTTAAAACTATTTAGAAAAATCGAAAATATAAATAATAATGAAATAGTGGGACACTTAATTACACTTTTAAATAATTTTGCTAGTAAGAGTAAAAATAAAAATGTCCTAAATAAGTTGTATGAAAAAATAGATATAAAGCTAAGTAATCTTTCTAAAAGCTTAAATTGGGAAGAAACAATGAAAGCAGAAGAACATATAATTAATCTAGTTAATGTTCAAAATAGATGTTTAATATCTAGTAATTCTAAAGGAAAAGGTGACAAATATAATTTTATCATGTATTTAGTATTTAAGAAAAGAGATATTGAACTATTAGGAAAATACATGATGAATAATATGCAAGAATTAATTATTAGTAACAATATTCTCCCTTCGGTATTTGCAAATATCATTGAAAGATACATAAATATAGATGAAGATAATAAGTATGAAATAAAATATTTTAATGAAGTATTATATCTATTCTTGAGAGGAAAATTAGGAGAAAAACTATTATCCAATAATGATTACATGGAAATATTAAAAAAGTCAGATAAGAGTTTTGTATGGGATTTAATATGTAAAATAGAAAATAATTTCGTTATGTCTAAAGAAGAAGTGGCAAATGCTTATGGAGTTTCTTTCTATTTTCCACCATGTAAAGAAAAATATGAATATAAAAGTGGTAACACTAAAGATTTTACAAAGCAAGAAGTACTTACCATTGATAATGCTGGAGATACTTGCCTAGATGATGGACTTTTTGTTAAGAAAAATAAAAATGGAACATATACATTGTATATTCATACCGCTAATATTCCTGAAACAATACCTTATGTGTCAAATACAATGAGAGAGGCATTGAAAAGGCAAAAGACAATATATCTTCCTGATTGTGATATACCAATATTTGAGAAATATTTGTCTAGTGGAATCTTATCAATACTTCCTAATAAGGTAACAAATACTTTAACATATATAGTAGATGTTGATACCGATTATAGTTTATTATTGGATACGCTTACAATAATACCTGGAAGAATTATAAGTAGACATAAGCTTTCATATGATGAAGCAGATGATATATTAAGGAAAGGAAATACTCCTTTAAGCGAAAAATTAAATCTTTTACTAGAAATTTTTAATAAGCTATCAAGGGATAATTTAAGGGTAAAGTCCTTTCACAAATTTAAAAATATTTTATCTCAGAGAAATGATACAAATAGTTTTAAATCAGATACTTCACCCGCACATTTAATAGTAGAGCACAGTATGGTATTATCAGGTAGATTTATTCCAATGATGAATAAGTATCATAATCTTAATTTAATTATGCCATGGAGAGTCTGTCCTAAATTTGATGAAGAATATGCTAAGAAAATATTAGATGAGATTGATCATATTGATGAAATGAGTGATGCCTTAAAGAGAGTAGCAAGAGATTATTTTCCAAGAAGTTATTATTCATATGAAAATATTGGTCATGCCGGTCTTGGAATAGATGGATATGTAAAAGTTGGTGCTTCTGTTAGAGATGCAATGAATGCTTTAGCGGAATATATAATTTATGATTTAATAATAAATAGAGATGAAGGAGACTTAGATTATAAGTATTATTTCTGGGAAAAAGAAATAAAATATTGGTGTGAATATGCTAGTAATAAAATAGCCGAAAATAATTCTTTTGTCGAAGAGTACTGCTATTTAAGAAGAAATGGAAAAATATTAGAATTAGAAAAGAAGTGATAACATGAATTTGCCAAATATAAATGAAGCAAGAAAAAGAACAAAGAATAAAGTAAATGTCTATTATGATAAATATAAGCTAGATGAAAAGTTAAAAGAAATAGGTAAGAATAAAAAATATACTATTTTAACTTATGGGTGTCAGATGAATGTCCATGATAGTGAAAACATAGCTGGTATTATGGAAGAGTTGGGTTATAATAGAGAAGAAAACTTTGAAGACGCTGATGTAATAATACTAAATACTTGTGCTATTAGAGAGAATGCCCATAATAAAGTAACAGGTATACTTGGTAGAATTAAAAAATTAAGAGAAGATAATCCTAATATCATAACAGTATTCGCAGGATGTATGGCTCAAGAAGAGGGTATTGCTAATATGCTTAAGAGTAAATATAAATGGGTAGATATTGTTATGGGTACGCATAATATATATGATCTTCCTAAATTATTAGATGAAGCATATAAAGATAAAAAACAAAATATTGAAGTATACTCTATTGAAGGAGACATTATTGAATGCTTGCCAGTAGTAAGAGACTCTAAATATAAAGCATGGGTAAATATTCAGTATGGCTGTGATAAATTTTGTTCATATTGTATCGTACCTTATACGAGAGGCAAACAAAGAAGTAGACTACCAAAAGATATAATAGAAGAAGTAAAAAAATTAAAAGAAGAAGGATATTTAGAAGTAACACTTCTTGGACAAAATGTAAATGCTTATGGTAAAGATTTAGAAGAAGATTATACGATGGCTAATTTACTTGAAGATGTCTCTCTTACTGGTATTGATAGAGTAAGATTTGTAACATCTCATCCTTGGGATTTTTCTGATGATATGATAAATGTAATAGCTAAATATGATAATATTATGCCATATATTCATCTTCCACTTCAATCAGGAAGCGATAAAATACTAAAGAAAATGAATAGAAGATATACAAATGCTGAATATAGAGAGTTATTTAGTAAGCTAAGGAAGGCTATGCCAAACTGTGCAATTACCACTGATATAATCGTTGGCTTTCCTAATGAAACAGAAGAAGATTTTGAAGAAACATTAAAAATATATAATGATTTAAAATATGATTTAGCATATACTTTTATCTATTCAAAAAGAGAAGGAACACCAGCTTCAGTTATGGAAGACAGTGTATCTATGGAAGAAAAAGAAGATAGACTTCAAAGATTAAACGAAATAGTAAATAAGTATGCACGTGTAAATAATGAAAAATATGTTGGCAAAGTAGTAAAAGTATTAATTGAAGGTGAATCAGATAAAAATAATAAAGTAATGGGATATACTGATACGATGAAACTAGTTAATATAGCTGCAGATAAAAGTTATATTGGTAAAATAGTAGATATAAAGATAACAGAGGCCAAAACATGGTCACTAGAAGGGGAAATAGTAAAGTGATAGATAGTAGTATAGAATGTTTATTTAATAGTATTAATAATTCTAAAGAATATAAAGAATATTTAAGCATAACTGAAAAATTAAATAACAATAAAGAAATAATGAATTTAATAAATGAAATAAAAACATTAGAAAAAGAAGCCACTAAATTAGAATATAATGGTGATGATAAATATAAAGAAATAGATAATATTATTGAAGAAAAAACAAAAGAATTAAATAATAATTCATCTTACAAAGATTATTTGACTAAATTAAAGAATTTTAATAATACTCTTTTAGCATCATCATCTATGTTAGAAGAATACATAGATAGTAAAGTATCCATCTAGAATATTTTTTAAAGAAAAGTTATATATATATTTATAAACTTAAGGAACTTGGGAATTTATTTAACTGTATGCATCAAAGAGCAAATCAAATATGTAATAAAGCAATTATGAAACTTAGAAAGAGAAAGAAATTTAAAACCAAAATAAATAATACATAGTTTTCGATTATTATGCCATACTATCACTAGGAGGCTATTATGGCAAAAGAAAAAGAAAATAATGAAGTAAATGTTTTAGATGAATTAAATAAAGGAGCATCAATGGGTAAGGATGCAATTCATTATATTATGGATAAGGTTGAAGATGATGCTTTAAAGAAGGAACTAAATAGACAGTATCACAAATATAAGGTAATTTCTGATGAAATTCATAAACTTTATCCTGAATATGTAGAAGATGAAGATGAAGAACCACATGAAACTAGTGCTATGAATAGATTTATGACATGGTCAGGTATTGAAATGAAGACCATGAACGATGACTCAACATCTCATCTTGCAGAAATACTTATGCAAGGTACTAATATGGGAATCATTGAAGGAAGAAGGCTACTTAATCATAAAGGAGAAGATGAACAAATAAATAAACTCCTTGACGAATATGTCGAGATGCAGGAAGAAGCTGTAGAAAAATTAAAGGAATTTCTATAAGAACACTATTGTTCTTTTTTTCTTAACTTATTAAGTAATATATGATATGTTCATTAACTTAGAATAAAATAATGTTTAAAAGAGTATTAATGAGTGATATTAAATTAACTGTACATGATAGTGCAAAGGAAGTTGGTTTTAGTAATGGAGTATGCATAATTGTTTAAAATAAGTAAAAAGATAAAAAAAATTATCTTTTTTTCTTTTTTATCTTGAAAAAGTTAAAAAAAAGTCATATTTTTGCTTGATTTTCATAGAATTATCTTGTATAATTATAAACGTGTGACTGGCTTAGATGTGTGAAGTTGCTGATACACCCGGTTAAGTTGTCAAACAAATAATGGGGTATCAGGTAATTCATATGGAGCTATGTCTATACTAAGATATAGGCGAAGGGAGGACAACTTATGGCAAAGGAGACTGTGAGGATTAAATTAGAAGCTTTTGACCATCGCATTATTGATAGTGCTGCTGCTAAAATAGTAGCTACTGTTAAGAGAACTGGTGGAGAAGTATCTGGACCTGTACCACTTCCTACTGAGATTGAAAAAATTACAATCTTAAGAGCGGTACACAAGTACAAAGATTCGAGAGAGCAATTCGAAAAGAGAACTCACAAGAGACTTATCGATATCAAAAATCCAAGTAAAGAGACTATTGATGCACTAGCTCACTTAGATTTACCAAGTGGTGTTGATATCAAAATTAAAAAATAATAGGAGGAAAAAATGAAAGGAATCTTAGGAAGAAAAAAAGGGATGACTGAAGTATTTACTTCTGACGGTAAACTTATTCCAGTAACTGTAATTGAAGTTGAAGATAACGTTGTATCACAAATTAAAACTAAAGATACTGATGGATATGATGCAATTCAACTTGCTACAGTAGAAAAAAAAGACCATAGAAGTAATAAACCACAAAAAGGTCATCTAAAAAAAGCAAACACTACGCCTAAGCGCTTCTTAAAGGAAATTAGAGGTGTAGATGTTAGCAATTACACTTTAGGTGATACACTTAAAGTTGATGCTTTTGAAGCAGGAGAAATGGTTGATGTAACTGGCACTTCTAAAGGAAAAGGTTTCCAGGGTGTTATTAAGAGACATAACCAACATAGAGGGCCTATGAGTCATGGTAGTCAGTATCATAGAGGTGTAGGTTCAATGGGTACACTATTACCAATGAGAGTTTTACCAGGAAAGAAATTACCTGGACATATGGGTAACGAAAAAGTAACTATTCAAAATTTGGAAGTTATTTCAGTTGACCTAGAAAATAATGTTATCTTAATTAAAGGAAGTGTTCCTGGACCTAAAAACTCTTTAGTATTAGTTAGAACTGCTATTAAGACTGGTGACAATAAAAAAGAACCAGTAGAATTAATTGTTTATGAAGAAGGTAAATCTTCTGAAGAAGTAGTTGAAGAAACTATGGAGACAATCGAAGAAGAATTAGCAGAGGCTGAGACTGAGGAAGCATCACAAGAGACTGAAAAAACTGCTGAGTAATTAGTAAAGCAAATAAGATAATATAATTGTGATGATTAAGGAGGAAATTATGTCTAAGAAAATAGATGTTGTAAGCCTAAAAGGCGAAAAGGTAAAGGATATAAAATTAGAAGATAACATATTTAATATTAAACCAAATGATGCTGTCATTAAAGATGCAGTAGTAGCTGCTATGGCAGGTGCTAGACAAGGTACTGCTAAAACTAAAGGTAGAAGTGAAGTGTCAGGCGGTGGAAGAAAACCATATAGACAAAAAGGAACTGGTAATGCTCGTCAAGGTAGTATTAGAGCTCCACAATACCGTCATGGTGGAATAGTATTTGGACCTGTTCCAAGAGACTATTCAAAGAAAATGAATAAAAAAGAAAAGAGACTTGCTTTAAAGAGTGCTTTAACTTATAAAGAACTTGATAAAGAATTAGTAGTAGTAGAATCTCTATCATTTAAAACTAATAAGACTAAAGAGATGACTTCTTTATTAGAATGTTTAAAACTAACTAACAAGAAAGTATTAGTTTGTACTGAAACATTAGAAGAGAATGTATGCTTAGCAGCACGTAATCTTGCTAATGTTAAGATTGTTCTTCCAGAAGAAGTAAATACTTTTGATTTAGTATCATCTGATATTCTACTTATTACTGAGAAAGCTCTAAACACTTTAGAGGAGGTGCTTAAATAATGAATAATTATTTAGATATCATCTTAGCACCAATTATTACTGAAAAAACAGCTGGTATGGAATCTGTTGGCAGATATGCATTTAAAGTTTCTAATAAGGCTAATAAAACAGAAATAAAACAGGCTATTGAAAAGAAATTTAATGTTAAGGTAGCTAGTGTAAATACAATTAATTCTAAACCTAAAAAGAAAAGAATAGGTAAATATACTGGAATGACTAGTAAATACAAAAAAGCTATCGTAACACTTGCGAAAGGAAATACTATTAGTTTCGACTAATGTAAGGAGGAATTAGAGATGGCAATAAGAAATTATAAACCTATGACAGCTGGTACAAGACAAAGATCTGTACTAGTAAGTGATATTACCAAGAGTACTCCTGAAAAGAGTCTATTAGTTTCTAAGAAAAAAACTGATGGCAGAAATAATCAAGGTAAAATTACTGTTAGACATAGAGGTGGCGGTGTTAAGAGAAAATATAGACTTATTGATTTTAAGAGAAATAAGACTGATGTAACTGCTAGAGTTACCGCTATTGAGTACGATCCTAATAGAAGTGCTAATATTGCATTAATTACTTATATTGATGGTGAAAAAGCATATATTATTGCTCCAAAAGGATTAGAAGTTGGAAATATTGTTGTATCAGGAAATAACGTTGATATTAAAGTAGGAAATACTCTTCCTATTATGAATATCCCTGTTGGTACTGTTATTCATAATATTGAATTAAGACCAGGTAAAGGTGCAACACTTGCTAGAAGTGCTGGTGCTAGTGCTCAAATTCTTGGTAGAGAAGATAAATATGTTCTTATTAGATTATCAAGTGGTGAGACAAGAAAAATTTTAGGTACTTGTAAGGCAACTATTGGTGCTGTAGGTAACGAAGATTATTCACTTGTTAAGATTGGTAAAGCTGGAAGAACAAGACATAAGGGATTTAGACCTACAGTAAGAGGTTCTGTTATGAACCCTAATGATCACCCACATGGTGGTGGTGAAGGTAGAGCTCCAGTTGGTCGTAGTGGACCTATGACTCCTTGGGGTAAACCTGCTCTAGGATATAAGACTAGAAAGAATAAGAAAGAGTCAAATAAGTATATTGTGACTCGTAGGAAATAAAGAAAGGAAGATTAAATATGGCTAGAAGTATTAAAAAAGGCCCTTACGTATTTGATAGATTATTAAAGAGAGTAAAGGCATTAAATGAAACTGGTAAAAAGGAAGTTATTAAAACTTGGTCACGTCGTTCAACAATCTTTCCTGAATTTATTGGTCATACATTTGCCGTACATAATGGTAAAGAATTTATTCCCGTATATGTAACAGAAGATATGGTAGGACATAAATTAGGAGAATTTTCTCCTACTAGAAAGTTTGGCGGACACGGTCAAAACAAAGTAAAATAATTTTCTATAAGGAGGAAAAATAATGGAAAGAACGGAAGCTAAAGCAGTAGCAAAGACTGTTAGAATTTCCCCTAGAAAGACAAGACTTATTATTGATTTAATAAGAGGTAAGAGTGTAAATGATGCGAGGGCTATCCTTGCTAATCAGCCTCAAAGAGCATCTAGAGTAATTTCTAAAGTACTTGAATCAGCTACTAGCAATGCTGTAAATAATTTTAACATGAATGAAGAAAATCTTTATGTTAAGACATGTTTCGTCGATGAAGCATTAGTAATTAAAAGAATTAAATTTGATTCTCGTGGTCGTACAGGAAGAAATGATCACAAGACAAGTCACATTACAATAATTGTGGCAGAAAAATAGATAGGAGGACATTTAGGTGGGTCAAAAAGTTAGTCCAACAGGACTTAGAATAGGTATCAATAAAGACTGGGAATCTAAATGGTATACAAAGAATGATTTTTCTAAATACCTTATTAATGATTACAAAATTAGACAGTATTTAAATAAAAAGTTTAAGACAGCTTCTATTTCTAAGATTCTTATTGAAAGAAATCCGAAGAGATGTGAAGTATTCATCTATGCTGCTAAACCTGGTATGATTATTGGTCAAAGTGGTGTTGAAGTAGAAAAAATTAAAAAAGAAGTATCTAAGCTAACTAATGAAGACGTTCAAATATCAGTAGTTGAAGTTAAAACACCTGATATGGATGCACAAATAGTAGCAGATAATATTGCTCACAACATCGAAAACAGAGTATCATTCAGAGTAGCTCAAAAGAAAGCTATTCGTAATACAATGAAAGCTGGAGCTAAAGGTATTAAAACTTTAGTATCTGGACGTTTAGGTGGCGCTGATATCGCTCGTGGTGAAGGTTATTCTGAGGGAACTATTCCTCTACATACACTTAGAGCTAATATCGATTACGCTACAGCAGAAGCCGATACTACTTATGGTAAGATTGGTGTAAAAGTATGGATCTATAAAGGTGAAATCTTGGATAGTAAGGGAGGTAATTCTCATGTTAATGCCAAAAAGAACTAAACATAGAAAGACTTTCCGTAGAAAATACGAAGGAAAAGCTAAAGGAAATACAACTCTTCATTTTGGTGAATATGGTCTTATGGCTAAAGAAGGAGCTTGGATTACTACTAATCAAATCGAAGCTGCCAGAATTGCTATGACAAGATATATGAAGAGAGGTGGTAAGGTATGGATTAATATATTCCCTGACTTATCACTAACAAAGAAGCCTCTTGAAACAAGACAAGGTAAAGGTAAAGGTAATCCAGAGGTTTGGGTTGCTGTTGTTAAAGAGGGCAAAATTATGTTTGAAATAGGGGAAGTTGATGAAGCAACTGCTCGTGAAGCCTTAAGACTTGCATCTCATAAGTTACCTATCAAATGTAAGTTTGTAAAGAGAGAAGAAAGTGGTGAAAAAAATGAAGACTAATGAACTTAGGAAATTAACCACCGAAGAACTTAATAAGAAAATACATGAAAATAAGGAAGAACTTTTCAATTTAAGAATGTTGAAAGCTACTGGTAATCTTGAAAAACCTTCAAGAATTAATGAACTTCGTAAAGAAGTAGCAAGAATGAATACTATTCTTAATGAGAGAAGAGAAGGGTAAGTGAAATTATGAAAGAAAGAAAAGAACTAATTGGAACAGTTGTTTCAGATAAAGCTGATAAGACAATTACTGTTAAAGTTGAAACTTATAAAAAACATCCATTATATGGAAAAAGAGTTAAATATTCTAAGAAATATGCTGCTCATGATGAAAATAATACTGCTCATGTTGGTGATAAAGTTCGCTTAGCCCAAACTAGACCACTATCAAAAACTAAAAGATATGAATTAGTAGAAGTAATAGAGAAAGCTGTTATTCTATAACTCTTCTAAGATAAGGAGGAAAAAAGTATGGTACAACAAGAAACAAGATTAAAAGTTGCTGATAACTGTGGAGCTCGTGAAGTATTAGTAATTAGAGTTCTAGGTGGAAGCAAAGTTAAAACGGGTAATATTGGAGATATCGTTGTTGCTACAGTTAAAAAAGCTACTCCGAATGGTACTATAGGTAAAGGTAAAGTTGTAAAAGCCGTTATCGTAAGAACAAAAAGAGGAGTTAGAAGAGACGACGGAAGTTATATTAGATTCGATGATAATGCATGTGTTATCATTAAAGATGATAAGAGTCCAGTAGGTACACGTATTTTAGGTCCAGTAGCACGTGAACTTAGAGATAAAGATTTTACAAAGATTGTAAGTTTAGCTAAAGATGTGCTATAGGAATAAGGAGGAAATATGAACAGACTAAAAACAGGCGACAAAGTCGTAGTCATTACCGGAGACGATAAAGGTAAGGAAGGAAAAATCCTTAAAATATTAAAAGATAGAGTTATTGTTGAAGGTGTTAATATTGTTAAAAAACATTTAAAACCTAAAAACAATAATGGTAATGGTGAAATAATTGAGACTGAGGCTAGTATCCACGCATCTAATGTTAAAGTTATTGATGCTAAGAAAGAGCCAAAGAAGACTGCAAAGAAAGAAACAAAAGTATCAAAAAAAGCTACTAAGAAAGTAGATTAATTTGGAAGGAGGGCGTAAGTATGAATCGCCTAAAAGAAAAATATGTAAAAGAAGTTGTTCCAAGTTTAACAGAAAAATATAACTATAAGACACCTATGTTAGTACCTAAACTAGAAAAAATAGTTGTAAATATGGGAGTTGGAGATGCTGTTGCTAATTCAAAGTATCTTGAAGAAGCAGTTAAAGAACTAGAAAAAATTACTGGTCTTAAAGCTGTCGAAACAACTGCTAAAAAGTCAATTGCTTCATTTAAAATAAGAGAAGGTCATAAAATTGGTTGTAAAGTTACTTTAAGAGGAGAGAGAATGTATACTTTCTTAGACAAGTTAATCAGTATCTCACTTCCTCGTGTAAGAGACTTTAGAGGACTATCTCCTAAGAGTTTTGATGGAAGAGGAAATTATACAATCGGTATTAAAGAACAAATAATTTTCCCTGAAATTAATTTTGATGAAGTTGAAAAAGTTAGAGGAATGGACGTAGTATTAGTAACTACTGCTAAAACTAACGAAGAAGCATTTGATTTATTAAAAGAACTTGGAGTTCCTTTTAGGAAATAAGGAGATAAAGAAAATGGCAAGAAAATCAATGATAGTTAAATCAGAAAGAGAACCTAAATTTAAGGTTAGAAAATACACTAGATGCAGTATTTGCGGAAGACCTCATGCAGTTCTTAAAAAATATGGAATTTGCCGTATTTGCTTTAGAGAACTTGCATATAAAGGTCAAATACCTGGTGTAAAAAAATCAAGTTGGTAATTTAATCTTTTGTATGGGAGTATGGTTATGAATTCAGAAGAATTATTATATAAGTTAGATATAGCTAAAGATGAATATGATAAGTTGTTAGAATTAATTAGAAAAGAAAAAATAAAGAATGCTGAATTAAAAAGATTATTAAAATCAAGTTTGACTTTTAGAACTTTTGATATAATACAGATAATTGCAGATTTACTTACAATTAAAGAAAACAATTCGTTTGGGCCAATAATTTATAATAAAGGAGTAGAGTTTAATGGCTTTAGAAAAGTTGCTATTTCAATATCAAAAGATTTTGCTGATAAAAAGGCTGAAAGAAAATATGCAAAATATCTAAAATCAGTTGATACTTCAGAAAATTATATTGATATTTATTATAATGCTATGTGTAAATGTGGTCCTAATTTAGAAAAATTATATTATATAACATTTGATAAATTATTAGACAAATATGATTTGTTTGATGATTATGCTTTGGATTCTACTATTTTATGTCATACTGACTTTAAAAATTATGAATATGTAAATGAATTTATAGAATATTTATTTGATTTACAAGTTCAGAATGATGGAAGACAATTAACTTATGAAAAAATGCAAAATGCATTAAATGATTTCTTAGAATTAGAAAAAGATAAACCAAAACAAAAGATTAAAGAAAAAGAGAAAGAATCGTAAGATAAGATAAAAGAAGGAGGGATTTATAATGACAGATCCAATCGCAGATATGCTTACAAGAATACGTAATGCTAATCAAAATAGAGCTCAATCTGTTGATGTTCCAGCATCTAAAACTAAAGAAGAGATTGCTAGAATATTAAAAGAAGAAGGATTTATTGAAGATTATAAAGTATCATCTAAAAGCGTTCAAAAAATGATAACATTAACACTAAAATATAAAAATAAAGAAAGAGTAATTACAGGACTTAAGAGAATTTCTAAACCTGGGCTTAGAGTATATTCTAGTAAAGAAGAAATACCTACAGTATTAAATGGGTTAGGAATTGCTATTATCTCTACATCTAAAGGAATTATGACTGATAAAGAAGCTAGAGCTAATTCTTTAGGTGGAGAAGTAATTGCTTATGTATGGTAATAGATAATGAGTCGTATTGGTAAAAGAGTTTTATCTATTCCTGAAAATGTTAATGTTAATATCGAAGGTAGTACTGTAACAGTTAAAGGACCTAAAGGAGAATTATCTTTAGAGCTTGTTAAGAACATTAAAGTTACTGCTGAAAATGGTGAAGTTAAAGTTGAAACTTTAAAAGATGATAAATTTACTCATGCTATGCATGGAACCACTAATGCTAATATCAAAAATATGATTGATGGTGTAACTAGTGGATATAAAAAGAGTTTAGAGATTGTTGGTGTTGGTTATAAGTTTAATGTAAGTGGAAATAAACTAACTATATCAGCAGGATATTCTCATCCCGTTATTATGGAAGTACCTAATGGACTTACAGTAAAGGGAATAAGTAATACTGAAATTGATATTGAAGGTATTAATAAAGAATTAGTAGGAGAGTTTGCTGCTAATGTACGTAAAGTAAGAGGACCAGAACCTTATAAAGGTAAAGGTATTAAGTACAAAGGTGAAACTATCCGTCGTAAAGAAGGAAAGAAAGCTTCTAAATAATTAATAGGAGGTATTTAGATGATTAAGAAAGTTTCAAGAAATGAAATGAGAAAAGTAAGGCACGCAAGAATTAGAGAAAATTTAAGTGGTACTAAAGAAATGCCAAGACTTTGCGTGTTTAGATCAAATGCTAATATTGAAGCTCAAATAATCGATGATGTTAACGGTGTAACTTTAGTAAGTGCTAGTTCTCTTGATAAGGAATTAAAACTTAAAAATGGTGGTAACATTGAAGCTGCTAAAGTTGTTGGAGCAGAAATCGCTAAAAGAGCTAAAAAAGCAAAAATTAAAACCGTTGTTTTTGATAGAGGCGGATACCTATATCATGGACGTGTAGCGGCTCTAGCAGATGCTGCACGTGAAGGCGGATTAGAATTCTAGAAGGAGGATAACTTCATGAACGAAGAAATAAAGAAAGAAGAAAAGACTGTTAAAACTACTGAAAAAGAAGTAGTAGAAAAAGCAGAAAAAACACATGATTCTAAACCTCGTAAGTTCGATAAGAACAAACGTCCTAGAAACAATGAAAGAAGAAATAGTAAACCTAAATCTGATTTAGAAGATAAAGTTATCGAAATTAGAAGAGTTACTAAAGTTGTTAAAGGTGGTCGTCAATTTAGATTTGCCGCTACTGTAGTAGTAGGAAATCGTAAAGGACTAGTTGGTTTAGGAACTGGTAAGGCTAAAGAAATGCCAGATGCTGTAAAGAAAGCAACAGAAGCAGCATCAAAGAATGTTATTAAAGTTGACTTAATTGATAATCGTACAATTTCACATGATATCACTATTAAGGAAGGCGCAGTTAGAGTTATGCTTAAGCCTGCCAAAGAAGGTACTGGAGTTAAAGCTGGAGGTCCTGTAAGAGATGTTCTAGAACTTGCCGGTGTTAAAGATGTACTTTCTAAGAGCTTAGGATCTAGTACGAAGATTAATGCTGCTCGTGCTACTCTAAGAGCACTAAAAGGACAGAAGTCACCTGAACATGTTGCCTTCTTAAGAGATAAGAAAGTTGAGGAGTTGAGATAATGAAATTACATGAATTAACTTCAATCGAAGGTTCTGTTAAGAATAGAAAAAGAGTCGGACGTGGTCAAGGCTCTGGCACAGGTAAAACTAGTGGTAAAGGTGAAAAAGGACAAAATGCTCGTAGTGGTGGCGGTGTAAGACCTGGCTTTGAAGGTGGACAATTACCATTATTTAGAAGATTATCAAAAAGAGGATTTAATAACTATAATTTTAGAACTGTATATAGTACAGTAAATGTTGAAGACTTAAATAGATTCGATAATGATACTGTCGTAGATATTAAACTTCTTAAAGAAGCTCGTCTTATTAATAAAGAATTAGATGGAGTAAAAGTATTGGGAAATGGTAAGTTAGAAAAGAAACTTACTGTTAGAGCTAATGCTTTCACAAGAAGTGCCATCGAAAAGATTAATGCTAATGGTGGAAAAACTGAGGTGATTTAGATGTTTAAAAATCTAAAATTAATCTTCAGTCCAAAAAATAAGGATATCAGAAAAAGAATTGGTTTTACATTATTTGGACTATTAATATTTGCTTTAGGTACTACTATTCCTGTTCCTGGAACTAAGGGAGCTATCTCTAGTTTAGGATTATGGGAACTTTATAATGCTATTGGAGGAGGAGCATTAAAGAATTTTTCAATCTTTGCTCTAGGTGTTATGCCTTATATCTCCGCTAGTATCGTAACTGGTATCTTACAAATGGATATTATTCCTTATTTTACAGAATTAAAAGAATCTGGCGAACAAGGAAGACAAAAGATTAATCAAATAAATAGGTATATTGGTATTGCCTTAGCCTTTATTCAAGGTTTTGCAATGGCATTTACGTTTGTAAAGGATGCTGGTACTTTAGAGTATCTTAAAATAGCAGTAATACTTACTGCTGGTACTGCCTTTCTATTATGGCTTGGAGATCAAATTACTCAGAAAGGTATTGGCAATGGAATAAGCCTTCTAATTATGGCTGGTATTATATATACTGTTCCTAAAATGTTTATTGATACCTTTACATCTCTAGTATTAGATAGAACTGGTTCATTATTTGTTGGTATTATAGGATTTATTATCTTTGCATTAGTGTATCTATTAATAATAGTTGGTATAGTATTTGAAGAGAATTCAGAAAGAAGAATACCTATTCAATATTCTAATAGGACTAATTCAGCATATGGTGCTAAACAAAACTATATACCATTTAAGTTAAATAGTGCTAGTGTAATGCCAGTAATTTTTGCTTCGGTAATACTAACTATTCCGTCATTTATTTCTGGTTTAGTAGGAGAATCTTCTAAGTTCTCAGTATTTGTATCTAAATATATAAATTATACAACACCAACTGGTTTTGTCTTATATATCATTCTTATCTTTGTTTTTGGATTCTTCTACACTAATATGCAGATTAATCCAAAAGAGCTAGCTAAGAATTTAAATAAGAGTGGTGGATATATTCCTGGTATTAGACCTGGAACTGAAACAGAAAAGTATATTAAGAAGATTCTAAATAGAATTACTTTCTTGGGTTCAGTATTTATTTCAGCAATTGCAGCTTTACCTATTATCTTTAGTAGTTTTATTAATACAGGTTTACCATCATCTGTTACAGTAGGTGGTACTGGAGTACTAATCGTAGTAGGAGTAGCAATTGAAACATATAAGCAATTAGAAAGTAGTTTAATCAATCGTAATTATAAAGGAGCAAGATAATGAAAAATATTATATTTATTGCTCCTCCCGCAGCGGGTAAAGGAACTATTTCAGAAATATTAGAGCATCGCTTTAATTTACCTCACATATCTACTGGTGACTTGCTAAGAGATGAGATAGCCCACATGACTAAACTTGGTAAAGAAATTAAAGATAGTATGGCTAGAGGAGAATTTGTTTCTGACGAGATAATAACTAAGTTACTTATAAAAAGACTAAGTAATAAGGATTGCAAGAAAGGATATATTTTAGATGGATATCCTAGAAATATTAATCAGGCTAAAGAGTATGAGAGAATATTAGAAGAATTATCTTTTGATATTGGTACGATTATATACTTAAAAATAAGTAAAGAAGAGGCTCTATTAAGGTCAATGAGTAGAGTTATTTGTCCTAAATGTGGCGCTACTTATAACCTTAGTAATACTGAGTTATCTCCAGTAAGAGAAAATATTTGTGATCACTGTGATAGTTCATTAGTAACTAGAAGTGATGATAATAAAGAAACATTTATAAATAGATTTGACACGTATATGAAGGAAACTTATCCATTAATAAAATACTATGAAGATAATAATAATCTTTTAGTGGTGGATGTTGAAGGAAAGAGTCCTGATGCTATATTTGAAGAGATAAAGAAGGCTATTAAATGATAACAATTAAGAGTGATTATGAATTATCCTTAATGCGTAAGGCTGGGCAGATTGTCTACGATACACATAAGTATTTAATGCCTTATATAAAGGCAGGAATAACAACAGAAGAGTTAGACAATCTTGCTCATGATTTTATCATAGCAAATGATGCTTATCCATCATGTCTAAATTACGATGGCTTTCCTAAGAGTATATGTATTTCGGTAAATGAGGAAGTAGTCCATGGTATTCCAGGTAAGAGAAAACTAAAAAATGGTGATATTGTCACCTTAGATATATGTGCTTGTTATAAAGGATATCATGGTGATAGTGCTTGGACATATCCAGTAGGAGATATCTCGGATGATAAAAAATATCTCTTAGAACATACTAAGAAAGCTTTATATGAAGGCTTATCTAAAATTAAAGATGGTGTGCATTTAGGAGATGTATCTAATGCTATTGAAGAATATGCTAAAAAGCATAAATTAGGAGTAGTAAGAGAACTTACTGGTCATGGCATTGGAAGTAATTTACATGAAGACCCTGATGTATTCAATTATGGAAAAAAGGGTAGTGGTCCAATATTAAAAAAAGGTATGACAATTGCTGTGGAACCTATGTTAAATTTAGGTACACGAAATGTTTATATTCTAGATAATGATTGGACAATAATAACAGGTGATAATAAACCATCAGCCCACTTTGAACACACTGTTATTGTTACAGAAGACGGCTGTGAAATATTAACAGGAGATGATAGACTTGAGTAAAGAAGATTTAATCGAAGTAGAAGGTAAGGTTATTGATAACTTACCTCAAGGTAAGTTTAAAGTTGAACTAGATGGTGGCCACGTAGTAGTAGCCCATGTTTCTGGTAAAATGCGCATGAATAACATACGTATCTTACCAGGTGATACAGTGGTTTTAGCTATGTCACCATACGATTTAACACAAGGGCGTATTATTTATAATAAGAAATAGGAGTGATGATAAATGAAAGTTAGAGCATCAGTAAAGAAAATTTGTGATAAATGCAAAATAATTAAAAGAAATGGAAAAGTAATGGTTATTTGTGAAAATCCAAAACACAAACAAAAACAAGGTTAATAGGAGGAATTAGAAAATGGCAAGAATTAAAGGTGTAGATATTCCAGGAGATAAATGTATTGAAATATCACTTACTTACATTTATGGTATTGGAAGAAATCTTTCAAAGACAATCTTAAAAAATGCAAAAGTAGATTTAAACAAAAAAGCAAATGATTTAACCGATGATGAACTTACTAGAATCAGAAAAGAAGTTGATAAGCATTTAGTTGAAGGAGATCTTAGAAGAGAAGTAACTCTTAATATTAAGACTAAGATGGAAATTGGCTCTTATCAAGGTTTAAGGCATAAAAAAGGTCTTCCAGTAAGAGGACAACGTACAAATCGTAATGCTCATACTCGTAAGGGTAAAGGTGCTGTCGTTGCTAATAAGAAAAAATAATTAGGAGGAAAATATGGGAAAGTATAATTCAAGAAAAAGAAAAACTAAGAAAAATGTTCCAGTCGGTAAAGCACATATTCATTCTACATTCAATAACACTATCGTAACTATTACTGATTTAGATGGAAATGTTATAAGTTGGGCTTCTGCTGGTAAACAAGGAGTAAAGGGAAGTAAGAAATCTACTCCATTTGCTGCTGGTATGGCTGCTGAAGCTGCTGGAAGAGAAGCAGTAGCTGCTGGTATGAAAACAGTTGATGCTTTTGTAAAGGGCTTAGGCTCTGGTAGAGAAACTGCAATTAGAAGTTTGCAGACAGTTGGATTAGAAGTAAAATCAATAACAGATGTAACACCAATTCCACATAATGGTTGTCGTCCACCTAAGAGAAGACGTGGATAATTAAAGGAGGAATTCATATGTTAAAGTTTGAAAAACCAGATTATAAAATAAAAGAATACGTAAAAGATAATTTCTATGGTAAGTTTGTTTTAGAGCCATTAGAAAGAGGCTTTGGAACGACTATTGGTAATGCAATGCGTAGAGTTATGCTATCATCTTTACCAGGAGATGCTATTACTTCTGTTAAAATAGATGGAGTTGCTCATGAATTTCAAAAGATTGATGGCGTAATTGAAGATGTAACTGCTATTGTATTAAATTTAAAGAGTATTGTTCTAAAGAATCATGCTCGTGGTGAAGAGAAAATCTTACGTATAAAGAAGAATACTCCGGGAGTTATTACTGCTGGTGATATTGAGAAAGATTCTGATATAGAAATTTTAAATCCAGAACAAGTTATTGCTACATTAGTTGAAGGCGGAAAA
>CAMVMQ010000003.1 GCA_947168625.1 uncultured Caryophanales bacterium | reverse complement strand
ATTAGAAAGGATGATAATAATGTTTTTAAATGAATTATACAAAGAACCTAAAAAATATTTGAATAAAGAAATAACACTAAAGGGATGGATTAGAAGTCAAAGAAAACAAAAAGATTTTGGCTTTATTGACTTCTCTGATGGAACATGTTTTAAACATATTCAAGTAGTATATGATAATAATATAAGTAACTATGCAGAAGTAGATAGTTTTAAATTTGGTTCTGCTATTGAAGTAGTAGGTACTCTAATAGAATCTCAAGGTCAAGGACAAGATTACGAAGTTAAAGCTTCTAGTCTTAAACTATTAGGAGATGTATCAGATGATTATCCTTTACAACCTAAAGGTAGACCTACGAGAGAATTTTTAAGAGATATTGCTTATTTAAGACCTAGAACTAATTTATTTCAAGCTGTATTTAGAATTCGTAGTGTAGCAGCTCATGCTATTCACTCTTATTTTCAAGATAATGGCTATATTTATGTACATACACCACTTCTTACAACTGCTGACTGTGAGGGATCAGATCAAATGTTTAAGGTAACAACCTTAGATATGGATAATTTACCAACGGAAGATGGGAAATGTAATTTTAAGGAAGATTTATTTGGCAAAAAAACATATATTACTGGTAGTGGACAGTTACATGGTGAAACTTTTGCTATGGCTTTTAATAAGATTTATACTTTTGGTCCAACATTTAGAACTGAAAAATCAAATACTAAAACCCATGCAAATGAATTTTGGATGATTGAGCCTGAAATTGCCTTTTGTAATATTCACGATTTAATGAATATTGAAGAGGATATGCTTAAATATATTGTAAAATTTGTTTTAGATAGATGCCCAGATGAAATAGAATTTTTAAATAATTTTGTTGATAATACATTAAAAGATAAATTAGAAAAATTAGTAAAATCTGACTTTAATAGAGTTACTCACCAAGAGGCTATTGATATTTTGAAGAAAGCTAATATTAAATGGGAATTTGAACCTAGTTATGAAGAAGATATTGCTAAAGAACATGAAAAATATTTAACTGAATATTTTGATGGTCCTGTCTTTGTATATGATTGGCCTAAAGATATTAAAGCTTGGTATATGAAATTAAATGATGATGGCAAAACTGTTGCTGCTGTTGACTTAGAGGTTCCTGGAGCAGGAGAATTAATGGGAGGCAGCGAAAGAGAGACAGATATTAACTTATTAAGAGATAGATGTAGAGATTTAGGTGTAGATACTGAACCTATTGAATGGTTTTTAAATTTAAGAAGATTTGGTGGCTGCTATCATTCTGGATTTGGTATGGGCTTTGAAAGACTACTTATTTATCTAACAGGAGTAGATAATATTCGTGATGTAATACCTTTCCCAAGAACACCAGGATCTTGTGAATATTAATAACTTGGAGGTTTTGGTTATGAATATAAATAAAAGTATTCAAAATATTATTTCTAAAGTTGTGATAGAGAAAGATGAAGAACTTGCTGTTATTTTTAAAGCATGTCAAGAACAAAACAACTCTAAAGTATATTTACCAGTAGGTATCGTAAAGGGTAAATTAGATGAAGAAAATCTTAATTTTATATGTAATAATTTTACGTTTAATCATCTTATTAAAGGGCCTGAAGAATTTGGCTTTGCTTATTCTAAAACAATTACTGAAACTGTAAAAAATAATAGATTTATACCATTAGTTTTGCAAGAAAAGAAAATTCTAAAGGATCTTCAAAAGTATTATTACATTTATGCTAAAGATAAAAGTAATAATCCTATAGTAGGAATACAATCAATAGATGATAATAATATTAATATTTTATGTGAAGATGAGTTGTTAAATTATTATATAAAGATGTTTCCTAAAGCTAAAGATATAATTGATTTACTAAAAAAAGCAAGCGGTAAATTAAATCTAGATATTAAATATATTTCTGATTTATTAGAAAAATCATTTACTAATAAAGAAGCTTCTAAAGAAATATTAATTGCTATTTGGAAACATTACCATAGTGATAAATCGTATCATATATTTATCAATGGTAGTGAAATAACTCCTAAAAAGGAGATTATTAAAAGTATTTGTGAAAAAGCTAACATTCCTTATCATTTTGTCAGTGCAGTTGAAAATTATGAAATAACTAATATTGAAGAAATACTTAAAAATTTATTGGAAAAGAGTAATTATGATTTACAATTAGCTGAAAACACTATTTTAGTAATAGATAATATTGATAAACTAGCTCTTACTGATTTAAGTACAGCATCTTTTGCTGATGCTCAATATAACCTTGCTAAAATACTTAGAGGTGAAACGATTGTTTTAAATCATAGTAAACATAGAAAGACATACTTTGATACAAGTAAAATGATGATAATAGGTATGGGTAATTTTGAAAATGAAGAAATTAACAATATTAAAGTAAATGGCTTTTCACACGTAATCGATCCTGAAAAGAAAAATAATGAAAAATATAAGATAGGAATGTTAGATGGATTATTTGATAATTTCAGTATGATTATTCAAATGAATGAACCTATTTTACAAGATTATCAGAATATCTTGATAAATAGAGATACTGCTGGTATTATTAATAATACTGATTTCTTTAATAATTTAGATATTAAATTAACTATAAATGACAATGTAATTAATATTTTAGCTGATTATGCATGTAAAAATAAATTATCTATTTCTGATATCAGTGAATTAATTGAAAATGTATTATTAAATGCATCATTTGAGATTGCGGCAAATCCTAATATATATTCTGAATTAATCATTACTTCTGACACAATTAGTGATACTAAGAAATATACTTTAGTTAAAAGAAAACATAAAGAATAAAGCATATTAATATGTAGCTGAATAAATTTAATTGATAAGAAAATAAATTTTTAAACATAGTAAAAGTACTTGTAACTAACTAAATAGTATGCTATAATTAAAGTACCTAGAGGATACGACATCTTTAGTATAAAACCGACTAAAGATATTAATCGGGGAGCTAATGTAGTTTATGTGTTGAAAGCCTTTCATTGATTGGGATCCTAATTAAATTACTGTGCTGACCCACCTGTGACGTACGCCGCGGGTTTTATCTTACAGAGTCGGTCCATCTGGGTCTTTTTTTTACGTAGGAGGTAATAAAAGTGATAATTAAGACAACAACAAAATATACTGAAGAAAGAATAAAAAGATTTTTAAAATATTATTTTTTTGATAAAGTTAAAATACCAAGAATTATTCTAAATATTTTGATTTTAATAATTATTATTAACTTTTTTACTAAGGATAAGAGAGTAATTACAGATTATATTTCTTTTGCTTTTGCATTAATTGGTGTTTTAGAATTAAATTCTTCCTTTTTACCTTATTTTAATTTAAAAAAAATCAAAAGGAGAAAGGATAGTATATTAAATACAGAGATTAAGTATGAACTTAAGAAAAATAACTTTAAATTAACTTCAGAAAAAGATGAATATATTGATTATAAGAGTTTAAAAAAAGTTATTGAAACTGATTATGATTATTATTTATTTATTGATAATATTAAGAGTATAATTCTAGGGAAAGATGAACTTTCAGAGAATGAGATTATAGAATTGACAAAAAGATTTAAGGAAAATGTTGAAAAATATGGATACAAAAAAAATATTTAACCGAGAGATAAGTTTAATTGGTGAAGAAAATTATTTTAAATTAAAAAATAGCAATATTTTAATTATTGGACTAGGAGGGGTAGGGGGATATGCCCTTGAAACTCTTGTAAGAAGCGGAGTAGAGAACTTTACAATAGTGGACTTTGATACTATTGATATTACAAATTTAAACAGGCAGATAATTAGTTTAAATAGTAATATAGGTAAATCAAAGACAGATGAATGGAAAAAAAGAATATCATCAATTAATAATAATGTTAAAGTAAAAATAATTAATAAAAAGATAGATGCTGAAAATATTGATATTCTTTTTAGTGAAAACTATGACTATATTATTGATGCATGTGATACAATGATTGTAAAAAAATTATTAATTAAAAAATGTTATGAAAAAGGGACAAATTTAATTACTGTTTGTGGTATGGGAAGAAAACTAGATCCTAAAAAAGTTGAAATTATGCCTCTATCTAAAACTAGCTATGATCCGATAGCTAAGGCTTTAAGAAAATATGTAAAAGATGAAAAAATAAATAGTAAAGTAATGTGTATATGTTCAAAAGAAGAACCAGTAGAAAGCGATAAAACAGTTATTGCTTCAATGATAATGGTACCATCAGTAGCTGGTATTCTTGCAAGTACCTATATTATTAATAGTATTATAAAAGCAAGTAAATGAGTACTTGCTTTTTACATGGTATCTAATTTATTCATAATTTCTTTAAGTATAATTTCATTCTTATTATCTTTTGGATAATAGTACTTAGTTCCAAGGAGACTGTCTGGAAGGTACTGCTGTCGAACATAATCATTTTTATAATTATGAGGATATTTATAATCAGCAGAGGGATTTCTTAGATGACTCGGAACATCAGAGATTCTTCCACTCCTTACATCATTTAATGCTAAGTCAATTGCGGCTTCAGCACTATTGCTTTTTGGAGATAATGCTAGTTCTATAACTATTTCTGAAAGGGGTATTCTAGCTTCGGGAAATCCTAGTCTTAAGGCACTATTAATCGCTGCATCAACTCTAGGGCCAATTGATGGATTTGCTAGACCAATATCTTCATAAGCAATTACTGATAGTCTTCGCACAATAATATCTAAATCATCTGCTTCAATTAATCTTGCTAAATAATGAAGCGAAGCATTTACATCGCTTCCTCTAATTGACTTTTGAAATGCAGAAATTACATTATAATATCCATCTCCATTTTTATCGCTAAAATTATTTGGCTTATTACTTACTTTTTCTAATAATTCACAATCTATTTTTTTATTTTCACTTGAATAATATGCAATCTCTAATAAGTTATAAGCATATCGTAGATCAGAACCGCTTAGATTTGCTAAATATTCTTTTGCCTTTTTATCTATTTTAATTCCTTCTAGATATCCTGATTTAACAGCTTTATCAATACCTTTTATAATATCATCAGTAGTAAGATCTTTTACTTCAAATAACTGACATCTACTTCTAATAGCGGGATTAATTGCATGATATGGATTAGATGTTGTCATTCCTATTAAAGTAATAATACCAGACTCTAAATAGGGAAGAAGAATATCTTGTTTGTCTTTATTTAACCGATGTATTTCATCTACGATTAAGATTAATCCATTATAGAGTTTAGCTTCTTCAATAACAATATCAAAATCTTTTTTATTATTAATAACAGCATTTAGAAAGCGATAATGTAGATTCATATCATTTGCAATAGCGGTAGCAATACTAGTCTTACCAGTACCCGGATGACCATATAAAATCATTGAAAATAATTTTTTATTTTTAACTAAATTATTAATTACTTTTCCTTCACCAACTAAATGTTCTTGTCCAATAATATCAGATAATGTTTTAGGTCTTAATTTAATTGCAAGTAAATCCTCCATCTTTAACACACTCATTTCTTAGATTATTATAACTTAGAATGTAAATTGGTGTCAAGAAGTCTTGCTTGTATTAAATGATAATGGTATAATTTATATGTAATATAAGGAAGATAAAGATGTTAGATATAAAAAATATAAATATAAGTAACAATTATAAAAATATATTAAATGATTATCAAATGTATTTAATTACTATAAAGCATATTGATGAAAAATCTAGTACTTATTCATATACTGATGATATAAAAAACTATCTTATATTTATGGAAAAATGTAAAATTTTTGATATTAGCAAAATCAATGAAGAAGATTTAATAGCGTATTTGAAGTATTTAGATGATAATAATTATGAGAAAACATCAGTGGCTAGGAAAATTGTTTCAATTAAATCATTTCATTCTTACTTAGAAACTAAGTATAATATAAAAAATATTTCTAGCAAAATAAGTAGTCCAAGGGTGTATAGAAAACTACCTGAAGTACTTTCGATTGAAGAAGTAGATAAATTATTAGATATTAATCCTAGTAATGCTTTTGAATATCGAAATAAAGCTATGCTTGAACTTATGTATTCTTCTGGACTTAGGGTAAGTGAATTAGTTAGTTTGAGGTTAACTGATATAGATTTAGATAATGGATATGTTAGATGTTTTGGTAAAGGTAAAAAAGAGAGAGTAGTTCCAATTGGAGATTATGCTCTAGATTATTTAAAAAAATATCTAGAGGAGTATAGACCATTATTAAAAAAGAAATATCAAACAGATAGTATTTTCTTAAATAATCATGGCAAAGAAATGACCCGTGGGGGATTCTTTCTTATTATAAAAAAAATTGCAAATGATAAAAAAATCAATAAGAATATTACTCCACATATGCTTAGACATTCATTTGCTACTCATTTATTAAATAATGGGGCAGACCTTCGTACTATTCAAGAGATGTTGGGACATTCTAATATATCGACAACTCAAGTTTATACTAATTTAACAAATGATATTTTAAAAGAAAATTATAAATTATATGAAAGGAGAGATTAATTTGAAATTAAATAGATTAATGTTTAGAGAATATGATATTAGAGGAATATGGGAGAAAGATATAGATGAAGAAGTCTCTTATCATATTGGTAGAGCTTTTGCTACTAAACTACTTAGTTTTAATAAAAATAAAATGATTGTTGGCTATGATAATAGATTATCATCTGAAATAATTGAAAAAAACTTAGTAAAAGGACTTACTGATGGAGGAATAGATGTAGTAAGATTAGGACTAGTAACTACTCCAATGTACTATTATGCATGGGATTTATTAAATATAAAATGCGGTATTATGATTACAGCTTCTCATAATCCAAAAGAATATAACGGCTTTAAAATGAGTTATAATGGCATTCATAATTGTTTTGGTAAAGATGTAAGTGATTTATACTATGTCATATTAAATGGCATTTATAGCGAAGGAAAAGGCACAATAGAAGAATATGATATTAAGAATAAATATATTGATATGATACATAATCATATCAATATGGGAAATAATAAATTAAAAGTGGTATATGATTGTGGTAATGGAACCACCAGCATAGTAGCTAAAGATATATTTGTATCAAACGAGAATATTGAATATATTCCATTATTTGCAGATTCTGACGGAACTTTTCCTAATCATCATCCCGATCCTGCTGTTGAAGAAAATCTAAAATATTTAAAACAAAAAGTACTTGAAGAAAAAGCTGATGTAGGTATTGCTTTTGATGGTGATGGTGATAGAGTAGGAGTAGTGGATGAGAAAGGTCATATGATTCCTATTGATAAAGTTATGATTATTTTTTGGAGAGACATTTATAATAAAGTAAATAAAAAAGAAGGATTTTATGATATAAAATGTTCAAATGCTCTTAGAGATGAAATGATAAAATTAGGCATTAAGCCAATTGAGACAAGAAGTGGAAACTCTTATACGAAACTTATTTCCTCGGAAAACAATTATCCTTTAGGTGGCGAATTATCTGGTCACTTATATTTTCGTGATAGGTTTATTGGCAATGATGATGGAATATATAATGGTTTAAGAATGATAGAAATTCTTTCTAAGACTAATAAAAAGGTTTCTGAATTACTTGAAGGGATAAATATGTATATTTCTTCTCCTGAAGGTAAAATTCCAGTAGAAGACGTTAAAAAAGACGAAATAATAGATAGAGTAGAGGAGTATGTTAGAAATAAAGGTTATAATTATTCAAAGATAGATGGTATTAAAGTTTTATATGATGATGGTTTTGCCTTAATTCGAAAATCTAATACATCTCCTAATATAACGTATCGATTTGAAGCTAAAACCAAAGATAGATTAGATATTATTGAAAATGAATATAATAATCTTTTAAGTAATCTAATAAAAAAGTAGGGCACCCTACTTCTTAAAAAAATAATAAGCCTATATTTGAATATAGGCTTATTAATTTAGTGGCAATTATGATTACTTCTATTTGATTTTTCAGTAGAAGTTTCATCAGTAGTAGTATTCTCAGTATCTGTCTCATTATAACTATTGTTATTATTTTTATTAGACTTATTACTAGAATTATTCATGTTTTTTTGCATTTCATTTTTCTTACTCATTTTAATTACCTCCAATAATAATATTAACTATTTTTTCATTTATATGTAGATAATAGAGTAGTTAATATTTACCAGTTTTTTAATTTTTTTATAGAACTTAACATAATATTAATTATAGGAAGTAAGATATTTTGTTAAAAGATTAGTAATTATCCAGTTAAAATTAAAAAATTAAAAGATAAATTATTATGATGATTTTAATTATTAATAATTTAATATTATTAATTTTAATATATTTAATATTGGTTATAATATTATTAGATTATTTTTTTATAAAATAAAAAACTATATATATTTATCATACTATATATAGTTTATCATATTTAATTACATATCTTCCCTATTTTTTAATTGAAATTAAGTAGGGGACTTATTTTAAAATTTTGTAGACATTATTTCAGCTATCTTATCTAATACTTCACAAGCATTACGTTCATCTATTTTGTCATAACCAAGTTCACGAAGAGCCTGTAATTTGGCTGTATTTAATTCTTGCGTACGAGATAATTTTTCTTCTTTTTTTGAAGCCAAAACTTCTTCCCAACGATGATGAGATTCAGCAAGTTTAGATCTGGAAGCGCCACCATTACTATATAATGTCATAGCGGAAAACATTATACTTTCAAAGACAAATTGATTATTTTCGTTAAAGGCATATTTATTAGGAGAAGTATAACCAAAGTTTTTTGAAAAGAATCCTAAAATATATTTTAATTCTTTATTTGAAGCTAAATTTTGAATGAAATTATATAGGTATTCTAGTGTTGCTTTTGTTTCCTCTTCCCTACTCTTTTCATCTAATAAGATGTTTTTTATCATTAGACATATGTCATTTATTAATAGAAAATCTTCTTTTTTTACACCTGTCAAATCTATAATTTCTTTTTTTGTTTCATTATCTTTTCGTTTATTAAATATTTTACTGTTTACTTTATCAATATAATCGCTGGTAATTTCTTTTTTTAATAATTCTTCTTTTGAACTTACATTTAATAATTCAAATAGCAATTTACATTTTTCGGTGGGTATTTTTGACAAATCATTGCCGTCAAGATAATTGTAAACCATCTGTCTTGAAACTCCTAAATACTTTGATAAATTAACTTTTGATATACTTGCTTCTTTTAATATTTCATTTATTTTTTCTATAATATTCATTGTAAATGCCTCCTAATGTATCCTATATATTATATTTTATCATTAACACTAATTTAATGTCAAGAGTACTCTGGCAAATTTAAAAAAAGAAGTTATTTTACTTCTTTTATTATTCCTCCACCTAGACAGATATCTTTATCATATAATACGCAAAATTGTCCTGGTGTTACAGCTTTGACATTTTTATAATTTAGTTTTATTTCGTTATTTTCTAGATATGTTACATTTACTTTGATATCAGGCTGACGATATCTAAATTTACATGTACATGATAGTGGTCTATTATCTGTCATATAATTAAAATTCTCTATTATTGCTTCATTACTATATAGTATTTTATTATCGTCTCCTATTGCTACATATAAGATATTTTTATCTAAATCTTTTTTGGCTACAAAACATCTTTCTTTTGTACCACCTATATTTAATCCTCTTCTTTGTCCAATTGTATAATACATTAGACCAATATGTCTTCCTAATTTTTTTCCAGTATCGATATTTATAATATCTCCAGGCATATTAGGTAGATAATTTGCTAAGAATTGTGTAAAGTTTCTTTCCCCTATAAAGCATATACCAGTTGAATCTTTCTTTTTAGCGGTTATTAATCCATATTCTAAGGCTATTTTTCTGACTTCTGGCTTATCTATTTCTGCTAGAGGGAATAATACATCTTTAAAAATATTTCGGTCGACATAAGCAAGAAAATAAGATTGATCTTTATTTAGGTCCTTTGCTTTTGCAAGTTTACCATCTATTATTCTAGCATAATGACCCGTAGCTATATAATCAGCATTTAATTCTTTTGCTTTCTTATAGAACAAATCAAATTTTATGTATTTATTACACATAACGTCTGGATTAGGAGTACGACCTTTTTTTAGTTCATCTAAGAAATATGTAAAGACATTATCCCAATACTCTTTAACAAAATCTACTCTGTGCAAAGGTATATCTATTTTTTTGCATACCTCTAGAGCATCATTATAATCTTGTTCCTGAGGACATATATTATTATTTAGGTTAGGATTACCTAGATAATCATTATTAATTGTGCTATCCCAATTACGCATAAATAATCCAATTACATTATAACCTTGTTTTTTTAATAGAATAGCCGCTACTGAGGAGTCTACTCCACCTGACATTCCTATAACTACTGTCTTCATATTATTTTACTCCTTCCTTCGTCTAGTAATTATATCATGATTAGGAAGAAAAGTAAAATTTTATATAAATAGTTTAATAACTAATTTCATTAATGAGGGAAGGATAAAACTTTCCGATAATGATGATATTAGTACCATTCCCATAGATATTAATAGTACTAATATGTATTTTCGAACAAATTTTTTTATACTAAAACTATTATTCTTATTAAAAATACTCTTGAGGAGCATTACTGTCATTGTAAAGGAATAGACGCTAATTATAATAGTTATTAGTAGATTAATAATAGTTGTAGGAAAAGTATATATTAATGAAGCTACTATTCCTTCATATTTATATGTAAGTATAAATGATCCAATTGTAAAGCCAGTGATAAATCCTTTTAGATATGTTAAAAAGATATTGATTATTATTCCTATTATTGATAAACCAAATATCCACATTAGTATTACATATATAGAGTTTTCGATTAATGAATTTTTTAAAGCATTAATGTTATTAATTTTATTTTCGTTAATTGAGGCCATAAAAGTACTTATTTTATTAATAATTAATTCTTTATCTTTACTTGATAGTATTACTAAAAAAATAGATCCTGATACTATTCCTAATAATATTATTCCAATTGTAAATAAATTAATTTTTTTATTAGGAAGAACAATACTTAAATAATTAGATAGTTTCTTAGTCATTTTCTTATCACCAATAAAGTCTATGAAAAAGTAATTGAAAATATAACAATTATTTAGTATAATGTTATAGAAGGGATGTAGAAAAATAATGAATAAAAAGAAAAAGAAGAAAATAAAAAATATATCCGCTAAAATATTTGGATATATTATGTTATTATTAGCAATAGGATCTGCTGTTTCTTCTATATTAGTTTATGCACTTAGATAGTGCTTTTTTTATTTTATAAAAACAAATAATAGCGCTAGTGAAACAACAAATGTTATTATTCCGAGAAGTATATATGAAATAAATCCTGAATTAGTACTAGGTTCTTTTTCTCCCCTCTGAGCTTCTTTAAGCATATTATCAAAAGTCTCTAGTTCAATATCTACTGTTTTATCTAGCTTAGGTTCTTTTTCTTTGCCTACAACAAAATTCATATTTGGCGTTTTAACAACATTATAATCATGATAACTTCCATTTTCTTTAACTAAATCTATTACGGTCTTATATTCAATACGATTGTTATATCTTGATACATACCAATTAGTAAATGTTTTAAAAGAATCGTTGTTAATAAAATAAATATTGCTATTTACTTTAATATCATTTTTTGTTAAAAAACTATATGCAAAGTTAAATATTTCTCCAAGATATTTATCCATTTTTTGATATAAATTTTTATCACTAACTACTCTAATTCTATTTAAAATATCATCATAAAAGACTGGTAAAATTAGTGTAATATTATATCCATCAATATTCTTATAATAGTTTATAAGTTCATTTGTTACTTTTGTTAAATCATTCTTATTTAAATCATACATTTCATAATTACTTTTTAATCTAATAGCAATATTTGTTTCTTTATAATCTTTAAAAGGAATAAAAATATAAAAACCATAATTACTATTACTTAGATAATATATACTGTGTTTATCTAATTTACAGATAAGTGTCTCTTTCATAAAAGAACCTCCCTACTCTCTATCTTTATTTAATTATATCAAAAAAAAAAGAGAATGTCACTCTTTTATTATTATTTTTTTATATATATTTTAGACACATAAATAATATCCCAATCATAAAGAAAATTATAATTCTTTTTTTATTGTGATATTTTTTTGTATTTGGTAGTAATACACGCATTGATATTTCAAGCATAATACCTGCGATTAAAGAAAAAGTTATAGCTAATATTGTCTCAGTTATTATATTTCTCAAAAATATAAGAGCTAATAGTGCTCCAAATGGTTCTGATAATGCTGAAATTAGTGTATATATAAAGGCTACTTTTTTCTTTCTAGTACTATAATAAATTGGTACTGAAATGCTTATTCCCTCTGGTATATTATGCATAGCAATAGCAAGTGTTAAGGATATACCAAGTGTTCTGTTTGAAGTGCTTGCCATGAATGTTGCTATTCCTTCAGGTATATTATGCATTATAATAGCTATCATCGATAACAACCCTACTCTATATAATGTATTATTACTAGTAATTTTGGGTGTATCTGGTATATAGTAATTAATTATCATTGATAATATGATTCCTAATAAGAGACCTAAAAAGCAAAGAAAAATTGTACTTATATGTGAAACATTTTTACTTAATAATTTTATGCTTTCAGGTATTAAGTCAAGTATAGATGTACTTATCATTACGCCCGATGCAAAAGCAAGCGAAGATGATATTATTTTATCATGATTATCTTTTTTTATATAGATAACTAAATATCCAATCATTGTTGAAAGGCCTGCGAGAAATGTAAGTAAAAAAGAAAAGATATTTTTATGCATATTATCACCTATAAAAATATATGCTTAAAATATCTTTATTTTCTTTTCAATAGTATTCTTTTTTTTCTTTTTTCTTTATTTTTTATATCTTCGGATATAATTTTATTAATTATGTATCTATAATCATTTCGATTGTCTTCTAATTTTGTTTGATATAATGAATTTTTTATTACGTAATCTTTTTTAGAGATATCAGTATCGTACCATCTAATATGATCTAAATCTAAATAATTAATATTATTTTCTGTATATAAAATTACTTTTTCTTTATAATTGTTTTTAAATTTGCGGCGATGAAAAATTGTACCAAAATAAATATTATTTTCCATAATTAACTTCCCCTTTTAATAATTCATTTTTTATAACTTCTGTATCAATTATATAAGAAAAATCTTCATTCATAAATGTGTTTTGTATATCATTTAAATAATAGCCATAATAATTAATTATATAGTATATATAAAAGGCTGTATATAAAGTAAGGATTAGAGTAATAATATTAATAATTAATATATCAAAGATTTGGTTAATTAAAAGAAATAGTGTAAACATTAAAAATATTCTAATTATTTTAATAATTATTTGAATAAAGAAATAATTAAAATTTTTTTTGGCATCTCTGATTTGCTTCTCAATTATTTGACTTTTTTTCATTATCCCACCTCTTTCTCCATAAGGGTAATATCATACAATATTTTGTGAAAAAAGTCAATAATAATTGGAATTTTTTCTCTTATATATTTTTTTTAAAAAAGTATAGACTAATAGTGTAGTCTGTAAAACTATATAAAAGGAGATGCTGTTATGTTTTTAAAAAAAATTAAAAACAAATTTATTCTACTTCTTTTACTATTTAGTATGCCCAGTACTATTCTAGCTTATTCTGATTATATTCTTGCTGGTGGAGAAAATATTGGTATTTTACTTCATTCAGATGGAATAATAATAGTTGGTTCATATGAAGTAAATGGTGAAAATCCTGCTGGTGACGCCAGCCTGTTAAATGGCGATAAAATAATTAAAATTAATGATACAAAAGTAAGCAGTATTGAAGAAATGGTTAAAATAATAGAGAATCTTCCCACGAAGGATGATATTCAAATCACATATATTAGAGCTAATAAAGAATATACTACTAATTTATCATTAAAGAAGGATAATAGTAATACTTATAAAACTGGTCTATATGTTAAGGATAGTATTTCAGGAGTTGGAACGCTTACTTTTATCGATCCAGAGACTAAGTTGTTTGGAGCACTAGGTCATGAAATAATAGAAAAAAATACTGGTCAAAAATTAGAAATTAAAGATGGTACTATCTATTCTTCTACGGTAATTGGTGTTACTAAAAGTACTATTGGTTCTCCAGGTGAAAAAAATGCTAAATATAATAGTAATGAAGTATTTGGAAACATTTCTGAGAATACTAAAACTGGTATATTTGGTACTTATGTGAAGGATTTACCAAATAAAAAATTATATAAAGTAAGTAAACCAGAAGAAATCTTATTAGGAGAAGCCTCTATTTTAACAGTTATAGACGATGATAAAATAGAAGAATATAAAATAAATATATTAAAAATTAATTTAAATAATAAATCGTCTAAAAATATTTTATTTGAAATAATTGATAAGGAATTGCTTGATAAAACGGGGGGCATAATTCAAGGAATGAGTGGTAGTCCAATTATTCAAGATAATAAAATAATTGGTGCTGTGACTCATGTCGTAGTTGATGACCCTACTAAAGGATATGGTACTTTTATAACTAAAATGTTAGAAGAAGCAGAAAATTAAAGAAGAGCCTTCATTTGGCTCTTTAATTTTTATTCTTCTACAGTAAAATCTTCTAATTTTCCATTGTCTAAGAGAATCTTATTTACTTTATCAGATACTTCTGATAGTTTGTCTGAACATTCTTTAGCTAATTTCATAGCTTCAGTATATTTATCTATGGCATCATCTAATGGTACTTCACCACTTTCTAATTCTTTTACTATTTCTTCTAGTAACTTAATTTTATCTTCAAAACTAATTTCTTCTTTTTTCTTTTCCATTATATTATTCACCTACCTTTATTACTTTACTAGAAAATTCTCCATCTTTTAAAGTAATTTTTATTTCATCATTTATCTTAATAGTTTTAATACTTGGTATAACTTTATTATCCTTTTTTAGAATAGCGTATCCTCTCGATAATGTATTAAGAGGATTTAATACATCTAATTTAGATATAATATGATCTAGAGATTGTTTTTTGTATTTATATAAAAGATTGGGATTATTTAGTACATAATTATTACTTAGAGTATATACTTTAACCTTATTATCCTCTATTCTTTTATTGATAGCTTTATTTATATTATCAATTATAGTATCAAGTTTTTGTTCTATTATTTCATACATACTCATTGGTTTTGATAGGACATAACTGTTTTTGATATTATCCAATTTCTTTTTATTGTTGATAATTATATTATTTAAGGCTTGAAAGCTTCTTGATTTTGCAGTATTTAAATAAGTAATTATAGTATTAATATCAGGAACTGCAAGTTCACCAGCTGCTGTTGGTGTTGGAGCTCTTAAATCTGCAACATAATCTGATATAGTTATGTCTATTTCGTGACCTACTGCACTAATAATAGGTATTTCTGCTTCATAAATAGCTCTAGCCACTATTTCTTCATTGAATGGCCATAAATCTTCTAGTGAACCACCACCTCGACCTACTATTAATGTATCTATCATTAATTCTTCTTTCATAGAGTCTGCTAGCTTTATTTTTTTTGCTATGTCAACTGAAGCAGTTTCTCCTTGAACTAATGCGGGAAATAGTACTACTTCACAAATAGGAAATCTTCTTTTTATTGTTGTTATTATATCTTTGATGGCAGCTCCTGTGGGAGATGTTACTACCCCTACTCTTCTAGGAACTCTTCTTATTTTTTTCTTTTTATCTTTATCAAAAAGGCCTTCGTTAGATAATTTCTTTTTTAATTCTTCAAATGCTACATATAATGCACCAATACCATCTGGAATCATATCTTCAACATATATTTGATAGGAGCCACTTGCTTCATATACATCAATTTTGCCTGTTACTAATACTTTCATTCCATCAGAAGGAACAAATTTTAAATTTTTATTATTAAAAGAAAACATAACAGCGGCAATTCTACTTGTTTCATCTTTTAATGTAAAATAAAAGTGTCCTCGAGAATGTGCTTTAAAATTTGATATTTCTCCCTTTAAATATACTTTTTTAAGAACTAAATCATCGTTAACAATGCCTTTAATATACGTATTTATTTCACTTACTGATATATAATTATTATTCATTATCAAGCCTTTCATGATAAATTTTATCTAAAACACCATTAATCATCTTTGATACCTTTTCATCAGAATACTTCTTTGATAATTCAATTGCTTCATTAATACATACCAAATTAGGTGTATCTGTATATAGTAATTCGAAAACTGCTATTCGAAGAATTGCTTGATCTGTAAGTCCCAATCTTTCTAAATTCCAATTTTCTAAATAGTTATTAATATTTTTATCTATATCATCATTATTATCAATAACTCCATTAATTATTGCTTTTAAAAAATCTATGTCAATTTTTTTTCTTTCTTCAAGAGATATATCCTCTAATAAATCGTTGATAACATTAGTAGTATCATAATTAATATTATTTTTTTTATATAAAAAGATTTGATAAAGGATAGTCATTGCTTTTTCTCTTGTTAATGTTCTACTACTTTTCATTAAAAAACACCTCACTTATTAAGTGTACCACAAAAGAATAAGAAATTAAACCCATAAGAAAAAAAAAGAAAAAAAATGTTATTTTTCTCTCCTTTTTAGTATCCTTTTTTTATATTCTTCTTCATTATAAACACAATTTATATATTCTTTTCGAACAACTTCAAACTCTTTTTCGGTAATTGGAAAACCAAATAATAATCTTTCTTGAAAAGAGAGTTTTTTAGCACTATTAATTAACGATGGAATATAATTATCTAAATTTGTCTTACTGAATAATATTTCAAGTGGAAATAAGCGTTTATTATTTTTAAGTTCATATCCTCCTATTAAGTATTGAAAGAATCTTCGCTTATAATATAAAATAATGTTATTATATCTTTCTTTATCAAGAGATAAAATGTCTATTAAACATGATAAAGATGATAAATTTGCAAGCCTTTCTACTGGGATATGATCATGTAAATAATCATCATTATTATTTTTTATAAATGTGGTAAATGATGAATTAACAAGTTTATCACAAATATTACCTTTTTTATTTTTTAAATTTTCAAATTGAATTACATGAACATACTCATGAAATAATGATAATAGTGTTTCTGTTACATTAGTTATACATGGATATTTGTCAAAAAATGATGAATCAATACAGATAATATTATATTGTGGTGAATATCTTGCATTAAAATATTTATAATTATCCATTATTATATGTTTTAATGTCTTGCTTTTATAATAATCTTTATTAAATATTTCAATAATACTTAAAATAAATTCTTTATCTGGATTTTTATTATTATTAACATAGTTATTGATAATATTAAGTATATTATGATACATAACTTTCCCCCCTTTTTCAGGTGAAAAGTATTATACCTTATATTGCTTAAAAAGTAAAGTTACTCTAATATTTCTGTTGATATTACCTCTTTGTACTGAGTAATGTTTTCAATTGATGAAACGAACAAATCTAATGAAATTTTCTTTTTATCACTATATTCACTTCTTATAATTATATTAGAAATATCGATAATATTCTTATTATTCTCTTTTAGTTTTTTTTCAACTTTTTCTTTGGCAAGTTTTTTTGCTTCTTCTTTGGTATATATTTTATCTATAACTATCGTTTCATATTGGTTCTCCTTATATAATGAGATTGGAGATATTATATTATTAAAAATAGTTTTAACATCTCTATCAAAGGACTTATATTCATGAAAGTTAAAGAATGGTATCTTTTTATTAAACAGACTAAATACTAATACATCTCTTTTTTTCCCTGTATATAGTACTTCATGATAATGATAAGGCATTTCTATATGAACATTATACCAAACTTCACCTATTACATATCCTTCCGCTCCAACAAGAGTTTTTTCGCTATTAGGAAGTGTAATCGATGATGAAATTATTACATCTCCCTTTTTGACATAAGAGTTAATTAGTTTATTTTTTTCTCCTTTATTGGCAATTATCTCTTTAATAATTGCATTTTTTGATGATATAATGTCATATTTTTTTTCATTATCTATCTTTTTGTTAATAAGACGCTCTTCTAGTCTTACGGTATATTTTGTTCCATTTTGTATAATTTCCATCCATTCTAGTTTGTCTTTATTATTTTCTAAAATCTTTTTCTCTATTTTCTGTATTTCATCATACCTTTTAATAAATGAATATTTTTTTATACCATATTCTTCTAACTCTTTTTTTACTAGATTAACTATGCTTTTGTTAGAATGAATTACTTCAACTTTAAAGATAATATTAGACAGTATCGAAAGAAATATTATTGCAATTATTAGAAAGAAGAATAAATATATGTTTTTCTTTATAAATTTTAGGAGATAAATCCATCCATAATATTTTTTTATGTTAATTTCATATATACTTTTATATTTTCTTATTTTATTTATATCTTGATATTTGACTATTAATTCAGCTTCTTTATATGAAATCATTTTTACATTCAATATATTAATATTATAACTAATTAATCTCTTTATAAAATTATTAATATTTTTCCCTTTAATACTTATTAAGATATTACTTGAAAAGGCTTTCATAAGTTTTTCTTTCATAAAAAAATCACCCTTTACTTAAAACTGATTTTCTTAATATTACCAGTAATTAATATTTCATCTTCCATCATTTTTGATATAACTAGATTTTCTCCTTCGACATAATATAATGTGTTTTTATATGAAAAGGAGATTAATGTTGATGAAAAATCTATTATTTTAGTGTAATTTACTACATCTAGATTATTAATTTTATAACTAATTTTAAAAGTCTTTTCAGTTGCATAATCATCTATTAGACGAAATAATTTATTCTTTTTCATAATACAATATATGAACTTATTTAAAGCATTATGAAATAATTAACTATATTAGGTATTCATTATGCATTTTTATTATAAAAATGCATAAGTTATATTGAATATAAAAAAGGGGTGGATTATATGTGTAATAATGACAAAAATTCATGTGAAAATTGTATAGCGGAAATCTTAAAGGTTATTCTTTTACTTCAACAAAGTGTTTGTCAAAGTGACTGCTGCTTAGAAACATGTGACCGTGGATTCTTAGGACAGAATAGTAGTTTATATTATAATACAAGACCTATTGTATTATATACTTGCCAAGGAGGTAATACTCCTCTAGCCATGCCTATTAGTAAGGATCCTGCTGTTACTGAAACAAGTACTGTCTTTCGTTTAGAAAAATTAGATGATTGCTGTGCAACATGTAGAGTACTAGCACCAAATACAGATACAACGAGTACTTTTCCATATGAAGCAACTAACTCATTCTTTACTATTAATTTAAATTGTGTTTGTGTACTTAGATGCTTAGATGATACATATGTAGATTGTCTATAAAAAATAGGTTCTATTTTGAACCTATTTTTTTTGTGACTAAATCACAAATTTTATGATGTATTTCTTCAATACTAAGCATTTCTTTTCCATTTGAACATTCGATAAAATTCCAATTGTATTTCTTGGCAATATATACTGATGTATCAGATACTTTTTTCATGAATTCTAAGTCTTTTTCGTGAATATCATCTTTAATTCCACTATTTTGTTTTCTTTTTTTCTTTAAGTTTCTTGCCAATTCAAAAGGAACATGCAAGAAGATTACTAAATCAGGCCTTGGTAACCCAAGTTTATTGTACTCATAATCATCAATATAATCAATAAAGCTATTTCTTTCTTTTTGATTATCGATTGAGGTTGACTGATATATTAATGAAGAAGTGGTATATCTATCTAATACAATAATGCCCCCTTTTTTATATTCTTCTTTTAGCCCATTTTCCCATGTAATTGCTCTATCTTGTGCATACAAATTATTAACAAAATATGGAGAAAGTCCGCTTATTTTTCCGAAGTTTCCTTTAAGATATTCTTCTACTGCCCTTCCTTGATATGTACCATAGCTTGGAAAATGGTGTTGAATAACATTATATTTTTTGCCAATTAAATAATCAACCAGCAACTTATACTGTGTACTTTTTCCTACTGAATCACAAGAACCTTCTATAACGATTAATTTTCCCATTATTTATCTCTCTTTCTAACGTATTTATTTCGGACATAATTTAAATTACCCTCTTGATATTCTCCCATTAAGGTAACATCATAGTCATTAACATCAAAATCTGGAAAAAATGTATCAGCATCAAAATAATCATTAACTTCTGTAAGATACATAGTTTTTACATAAGGAAGAAATTGTTTATAGATTGATGCTCCTCCAATTACCATAAATTCATCATTACTATTTTCAATATACTTAAGTAAATTTTCTATGCAATCAAAAGAATTAACGTCAAAATTAACATCTAATTTATCTGGAGAAAGAACGTATGCTACTCTTCCATCAAAAGCTTTAGCTGGCATACTAAATAAAGTATTTCTTCCGACAATTACATTTTTACCATAAGTCATTTTTTTATAGAAGGCTAAATCCTCTGGTATATGCCATAGTAAATGATTATCTAATCCTAATTCATTATTCTTTCCAATAGCGGCTATTAAACTAATATTATCCATAATTTTCTCCTTACTGAGCAACATCCATAGACAGTTTGCCCATATGTTTATAATTTTCTATTTTTACATCTTTTAAATCTTTAGAATTGTCAAATTTAAAGAAATCATCAATATCGGGATTAATCCATAATTTTGGTTTTGCTGGATTTATTATCATATCTATAATTCTAATATCACTGTCTAATTTTTTGTATTCTAATGATTCTTTCTCAAGATTTAATAATTTACTTTCATATTCTCTTTTTAAAGAAAGAAGTTCACTCAAATCTATTTTCGATAATTCATCAAACTTATTTTCTCTTCTTAACTGCTCTCTCATTCCATCAATTTGATTAACATATATATGTGGATCATTTATGGAATATGATATAGTTGTAGGTATCAGTCCTGTTACTTGTGCTATCATTTTTAAAAGACAAGCATACTGCGTAACGTTAAAAGGTAGTCCTAATGGTACATCACAGCTTCTCTGGTGTACCATTAAACTAAGTTCTTTTCCTGTGACATTCCATTCAGTACTCCATACGCATGAAGGTAAGACAGCAGTTCTTAAAAATTCATCTTGCCATAAACTTTTTACTTTTCTTCTATCTGTTGTTGGATAATTTTTAATTGATTCAATTAAGTTTTCAGTATGTTTATATCTATTAACAATGTAACCATATGCAGTACCAATGGTATTGGCATATTCTTTACCAAAATATTTAGCACTCTTTATGTTCTTACCTTCTTTTTTACTTTTAGCTTTCATGATATTTCCATTTTCATCTAGTTTTGATTTAAATTTGTGTTTTAAACCAAAAGGATCAGATATAGGAACACTTAATGGATCCTCTACTTCAACTACTTTATTTGGGTCATATTCTTTGGTATCTGGTTCATATATTCGATAAATACCATCTTCATCTATCATCCACTCATCCCATATGTGGACATTTCTTTTATGAAGTTCTCTAACATCATTCGAAGCCATTTGCCAAATCCAAAGCATTTCTGTAATAGCCTGCCTAGCATAAAATTGTTTTGTAGTTAGTATCGGGTCCTCTTTTCTTAAATCGAATTTAAAAGAATACTCCGGTATTTTGATTGTATTAATACCAGTTCTATTCTCTACCTCTATTCCTTCTTCTAATATTTTTTTTACTAATTTTAAATATTCTCTATCAAACTCTGTCATTATTAACACTCCTATTTCAATAATATCATAACAAGATATATTATTCAATTACTTTTAACCATTTGTTTGCTGATTTTTTTAGCAATCTCACTTGACAATTGCTAAAAAAGTGTTATAATTAGTTTTGAAAGAAAGGTGATTAATTATGAATATGAATAATCCGTATGAAGAAAATTTGCAAAAACCACTTGAAAAGTATGGAAGAGATATTACTCTTCTTGCTAAAGAAGGTAAAATAGATCCTGTAATTGGTCGTGATGAGGAAATTAGAAGTATTACAAGAATTTTATCTCGTAAAACAAAAAATAATCCGGTATTAATTGGTGAGCCTGGCGTTGGTAAAACCGCGATAATTGAGGGACTAGCCACACGAATAATTAAAGGTGATGTTCCTGATAATTTAAGGGATAAGAAAATATGGGAATTAGATATGGCTTCCTTAATTGCGGGAGCTAAATATCGTGGTGAATTCGAAGAAAGATTGAAGGCCGTTCTTAAAGAGATTAAGGAATCTGACGGTAATATTATTATGTTTATTGATGAGATTCATATGATTGTTGGCGCTGGTGCTTTGGAAGGAGCAATGGATGCTGGTAATATGTTAAAACCAATGCTTGCCCGTGGAGAAATACATTGCATTGGTGCTACTACTTTAAATGAATATCGTAAATATATTGAAAAAGATGCTGCTCTTGAAAGAAGATTTCAAAAAGTAATAATAAAAGAGCCTAACGTTTTAGATACAATTACAATTTTAAGAGGATTGAAATCTAAGTTTGAAGTCTTTCATGGAGTAAATATTAAGGATAAAGCACTAATTGCAGCTGCTACTTTATCTGATCGATATATAACTGATAGGTATCTTCCTGATAAAGCAATCGATTTAATTGATGAAGCATGTGCTACTATTAAAGTACAAATGAATTCCGTACCTACTGATCTTGATGTTTTAGAAAGAAAGATAATGACCTTAGAAGTTGAAAAAGAGGCTCTAAAAAAAGAAACAGATGATATATCAAAAAATAGAATTAATGTAATTAATGAAGAACTAGAAAAACTAAAAAATGAAGAAAAAGATTTACGTGCTAAATGGGAAGAAGAGAAAAATATTAATAATTTAATTAGTAAGAAAAAAGAAGAAATAGAAAATGCTACATTTTCATTAGAACAAGCTGAAAATAATTATGATTTGGAATCTGCTGCTAAGTTAAGACATGGTACTCTTCCACGATTAGAAAAAGAGTTAAAAGAATTAGAAGAAAGAAATAAAAATGATATCTTATCTGACACAGTTGGTGAAGAAGAAGTAGCAGCTATTATATCGAAGTGGACAAATATTCCTGTTTCAAAGCTAACTAAAGGAGATAAAGAAAAGATTCTTAATCTAGAGGATAATATGAAGAAAAGGGTTAAAGGTCAAGATGAAGCTTTAAAATTAGTAAGTGATGCCATTATGAGATCGCGTGCTGGTATCAAAGATCCTAATAGACCAATTGGTTCCTTTATCTTTTTAGGACCCACTGGTACAGGTAAAACAGAAGTTGCAAGAACTTTAGCTTATGAATTATTTGATGATGAAAGACATATGATTAGAATTGATATGTCTGAATACATGGAAAGTCATACTGTTTCTAGATTAATCGGAGCTCCTCCGGGATATGTTGGTTATGATGAAGGTGGCCAACTAACTGAAGCTGTAAGGCGTAATCCCTACTCCATTATTCTATTTGATGAAATAGAAAAAGCCCATAAAGATATCTTTAACGTACTTCTTCAAATACTAGATGACGGAAGAATTACAGATGGTCAAGGTAGAACAGTTGACTTTAAAAATACAATTATAATAATGACATCAAACCTTGGTAGTGAATATATTCTTGATGGTAAAAAAGATTCTAGAGAATTAATACTAGGAGAATTAAGAAATACTTTTAAACCAGAGTTCATTAATCGAATTGATGAAATAGTTTTCTTTAACGCACTATCTAAAAATACTATAAAAGAAATCCTTGATAAAATTATTAAAGACACTGAAAAGAGACTTATAAATAATAATCTACATCTATTAATAACCGAAGAAGCAAAAGAATACATTATTAACAACGCTTATGATGAAAAATATGGTGCAAGACCAATTAAAAGATATGTCCAAAAAAATATTGAAACCTTAATTGCTGAAGATATAATTAATAATAAAATTAAATATGGTGAAACCATTACTATCGATATTAAGGATAATAAACTTATTCTAAATACAAATTAATGTAAACTAATGTCAATCAATATTGACATTAGTTTCTTTTTAGTCTATATTTATCATAGGAGGTATATAAAATGAGAGTTAATGATACATACGATGAAGATACATTGGTGAGAATTGTTAATAAAGCACAGCATAGAAATGAAATCGTTGATAGAACAATTAGTCAAGGAGAATCTTCAACAAAAACAAGAATCCCAGTAAAAGGGAAAAGAAAAAATAAGGAAAATAAAATAGTTATAAATAAAAGAGTGTTTACTACTGGAGTAGTAGCTATTGGTTTAGTAGCTAGCTTACTTGGAGTTGATATAGGTAGTAAGCTACAGAAAGCTTCAACAATTAATAGTAAATATAATGCTGAACTTAAATCAGCACAAGAAAAATTAATTGATAATAACCTTGCTTTTCTTAATGAAAAAGGTGAATTAAAAATTAACGATAATACAAGTGCAAGGGATTATGCAAATATTGCAACAGCTGATTTTACTTTTGTAGATGCTTCGTGTTACTATGATTTAATAGATTATCGTGAAATGGATAAATTGGTGCAAAATATTGAAATTTTTAATGATAAAGGACATTATTATACTGATTTTAATCAATATTGTCGTATTAACGGTGTTATTGATTCAAATGGATATCCTAATTATAGTATGTTATATAATCTAGCTAAGAAAGAGATTGCCCAGTCATTAAATGAAAGTACTTTTATAGATGAGAACGAAACTTATTATGATACAAATATAGGTGGAAGGAGTCAATAATATGTATACAATTATTTTAGATGATAATAAAGAATACGCTATAATAAAAGAATTAAAAATAAATGATGTGATTTATACTCTTTTTTCAGAGGTAGAAGATCCAACTAATATTTGCTATCGTAAAATTGTTACAGAGAATAACGAGGACTTCTATGAAAGATTAAACGATGAAAATGAATTTGATTTAGTATCCATGGAATTTGCCAAAAAGTTACTTGAAGAAAATAAATAGATAGAATTTAATCTATCTATTTTCTTTTTATTCTAATTACATATAGAGAGTTACCTCGATAATTTCCATCTTCATCAAAGTCATCTTCTGAGTCATATGTAAATGCACATAAAATAATACTCTCTACCCTATCAATATTATCAACTGCATATAATTTAATTGAAGTAATTATGGTATTTTCACTTACTTCTTCTAGATGACTATATATTTCACCATCTTGAACATTTACATCATCATATAGATAAACATAAAAGTATGGACTATATTTAAAAATATCTGGTTCTAAGAAGTTTGATGAGTAATTTTCACCATTATCTAACATAAATTTAATATTATAACCAATTTTATACTTAGTTATATCTTCATACTTATTATAATATTTATACCAAGTATCTTTAAAATCACTACCAGAAATCTCTTCATCAGAAGTTAGAAATACTTCAAACGATCCAATATCTTTCCCACTTATTAAATCTGTATAATAAGCATCTTTAATTACTTTTTTTGAATCATATTTTCCATCATAAGCAAATAAGCCGAGTTTAATGGGATTATTATCTATGTATTCTGGCTTCTTATTATCAGTTATAATATCTTCTTTTTTTTCTTCAACTTTTATTGATTTTTCTTTTTCTATATTTGAACAACCAACTAGTAGAAGTAAACAAAAAAATAATAATATTTTTTTCATATTTTTTCTCCATAAATAATGGTGCCAAATGTAAGAATCGAACTTACCTCTAGGCATTACGAGGGCCTTGTTCTACCACTAAACTAATTTGGCATTTATTACTTTTTAATTATATCATAGATTTGATACAAAAAAAAGAAAAAAGTTATCTACCTTTTCCTTTTTTTGTATTTTCTTCATAATTCATACCATTATATAATTGCATTAATATATCATTTTGTTTTTTTCTATTCAACTGATACAACTTAGCTTTATAACCATCAAGTATTATTTGCATCTTTTTAATGGTAAGATTTATATAAGATTTACCTAAGTATTTCTGATAGGTATTCATAATCATAAATAGTAGCTTCTCAGCTTCCAAATATTTATTTCTAAATCTCGCTTCTCCGCTATCTGCTTCATCATCATAAGTAGTATTAAGTTCAAGAAGTAACTTAGAAATTTTACCATTAATCTTTTTCTTTAGAAGTTTCTCTGTTAATGAAGGAGAGACGAAGACTATTTTATTTACTTCTATTGCTTCTTTTTCTTTAACTTTAGGTTTTACTTTATACCCCTCTTTATTATATTCTAAGTAAACAATTTCCCCACTTTTTTTATCTTTATTAATTAAATAATTCCTAATCATTATTTACTCTCCTTTAATAAATCAGGTCTGTTTTGTTTTGTTAATCGAATTCTTTCTTCATGACGATATTTATTTATATTTTCGTGGTGGCCACTTAATAGTATTTCTGGCACTTTCATTCCTCGATAATCTATTGGTTTAGTATAATTTGGATAATCAAGCAAATTATCATCAAAGCTTTCACATTCTAGTGATTCGCTACTGATAACTCCGTTTATAAGTCTTATTATGCTATCCATAACTACCATTGATGGAAGTTCCCCTCCAGTTAAAATATAATCACCGATAGAAATTTCAATATCAATAATACTTTTAATACGTTCATCAAATCCTTCATAGTGGCCACATAAAATAATCAAATGATTTTCTTTAGACAATTCATAGGCAATTTTCTGTTTAAAGATTTTACCTGAAGGTGTCATCATTATTACTTTTGTATTATCTCTTTTAAGAGATTCTATGGCTCGAAAAATTGGATCACACATTAGGACCATACCTCCACCGCCTCCTATTGGATAGTCATCAACTTGTTTGTTTTTGTAGACGGTATAGTCTCTAATATTATGAATGTTTATTTCTATTTTATTGTCCTCTATTGCTCTTTTAATAATTGATTCTTTGATAAAATCATCATACATATTAGGAAATAAAGTAAGTACATCAATTACCATAGTATCCCTCTTTTCTAATTAAATATTATAGTATATAATGGCTCAAAAGTAAACTTATATAATTCTTTTCATCATTGTAGTCAAAATAAATTATTACTTTGAAAATTATTCTAATAAATTATATAGTTAGAATTAATATCCCAAATTATTAATTTTCCTAACTAAAGCTTTTACTTTTTCACTTGGTTCTTTAAATAAATAAGCATATCTATCTTTATTTAATTCTAAATCATTTATATCATTATTTTTTATAGAATTACAAAGTTTATTATAATCTTCTTTCTGTACTTTATTTTTATATTTAAGAAAGGTTTTAAAATCATCTAAATTACCATTATTACTTAAAGCTTCTTCTAGTAACTCTAAATTAGCATTAGCTATTCTAGTAGCAAATAAAGAAATATATTCAGAGTTATTTGTTAATATAATAGCCTTTTCTAATTTAGAAATATTAGCACCCTTTATATTCAAAGCGAAACGAAAAATATATACTGGATTGCCAAGTTCTATTATTTTATTCTCAAATTTTTCGATATTTATATTTCTGACATTAAATGCAAAGTCATATATTATATATGCATTATCAGAACTAATAATTGTATCTTCAAATAACTCATAAAGAGAATCTATTACATCTTTTGCCAGGATAGTTATTTCATAATAAGATTTTCTTCTAATTAATTCTTTAGCTATAACTATTTTATCTTCAGTACTAACCTTTTCAATATATATAGCAAATAAAAGAAGATTTCTTGAAGAACCCATATTTAATAAATTATCTAATACTTCATGATAATTAATAATACCTTTATCTATTAATAAATTAATTTTTTTACCATTGTCTACCTTAATATTTCTAAATAATTCACTTAAATAATCAGTCATATTTATACCCCTAATCTATTAACCCTTTAATATTCTTTATAAAGATTTTTTTATTACTTATATCTATTTTATCTATTAAAGCATAAGGAATTAAATGATTTCTATTTTCATTATTAATTACTAGTAATGTTGTACTTTCATATCTTTCAATATCTTTAACAACACCCTTATATTTATCATTTATATAGACATTAAGTCCTATTATATCCTCATCTAGATAATTGTTTTCTAATTTTATATCACTTTTATCTACATAGACATTTTTACCCTTATACTTTAATACTTCGTTTATATTAGAGTATCCTTCCATTGTAATCATATCGAAATTCTTATGTTTACGATATGTATTAATTATTTCTTTATCTTTTTTATCTATATAGATATACATGCCTTTAATAAACACTTTATCTTTATAGGGGAATTTTGAAAGAATTCTTATTTCACCTTTTATTCCATGAGTATTTACTACTTTTCCTATCTTAATTAACTCCATTATTTATTCTCCATTTCATATAGTAGAATTGATGCCGCTACTCCTGCATTTAGACTTTCTATTTCATTATTCATTTTTATATATAGTAAATTATCACAAAGACTAGTAGTCTCTTTACTCATTCCTTGTCCTTCATTTCCGATGATTAAAGCATATTTTGAAGGAAGATTAACACTTCTTATATCTAATCCACCATCTACTTTGCTTCCAAATATTTTATATTCTTTATCTTTTAATTCTCTAATGAAAAGATCTATATCTCTTACAATAATGTTAATATGAAATAAAGAACCTTGCGTTGCTCTAATTACTTTTGGATTATATAGATCAACACATCTTAAGCTTAAGACAATTGTATCGACATTAAATGCTAAACTTGATCTAATAATTGTTCCAAGATTTCCGGGATCTTGAATATCCTCGAGAATTAATACTTTATTTCCAATAATGCCTTCTTTCTTTTTCTTAGATACCCCAATTACTTTAGGAATTGTATCAGTACTTGATAATTTCTTCATAACTTCTGGAGTAATAAAAGTAATTTTGGCATCCACAGAAAAATCTTCACCTATCAAAGGAAGAACTTCAATTAATAATCCTTCTTTGTAAGCTTCATAGATAAGATGTTCTCCTTCAATTAGAAAACTATTGGTACTGTCTCGATATTTCTTTTCTTTTAATTTACATAATTCTTTAATATGATTATTATTTACTGAAGTAATATTATCCACTTGAATCACCATCTTTATTATAATATAAAAAAAAGAAAGAAACAATTATTTTGTTTCATAATTCTTTTTCTTTCTATTATTTTATCTATATTAAACATATCTACATACCAGAATATACTTGTAATGATATTTTAAATTAACTATCGTTAATTTAAATGATAATACTAATTAGATTAATTATTTTTTAAATATTTTCTTACTTCTTTATATTTTGGATAATACTTTCCTACTAGTAACCAGAAGTTCTTCGAATGATTTGGGTGAATAAAGTGACTAAGTTCATGAACTATGACATAATCTAAGGCTTCTCTTTTATATTTAGATAATTCTAAATTTAAAGTAACATTATGATTCTTAATATTACATACTCCCCATCTACTAGTCATTTTCCTAATTTTTAAATTAGGTATTGGAATTTCTTCTTCAAAGGAATTATACCAATAATTAAGTCTTTCTTCATATGTGTTTTTAATATATTTATACAAATACTTATCTAATGTTTTATCATCTTTGGTGTAAATTTTACTTTCATCTATTTCAGTATTTGGAAATCCATAAATAATATCATAGACATTTCCAAATAATTTAAAAGATGTATCTTTCTTCTTCTCTATATCTTTATCTAAATTCTTATTTATAAAGGCAGTATTATCTTTAATCAATTTTTCTACTTTACTCCTACTAACTAAGTAGTTAGTAGTAACTACTATCTTACCATCTTTTACTCTTAAATATGTATTCTTATTATTCTTTCTTATTATTTCTATTTCATAATATTTATCTTTATAGATATACTCCATAATGTGATTACTTCCTCTTATTTTTAATTATTATTTTAATTATACCAATTATTCCAATTATAATTAAGATAACAGATACTAATTGACTAACTCTAAGGCCAAGAAAATATAGACTATCAGTACGCATTCCTTCAATTATAAATCTACCTATTCCATACCATATAAAATAGGTAAATAATAAAGCACCAGGATGTTTATATTGATCCTTTTTACGAATAATAATTAGGATAATAAATCCGATTAAACACCAAATCGATTCATATAGAAATGTTGGTATATAGTATGAACCATTAATATTCATTCCATTAATTATAAAATTGGGTAGATGTAGTTTTTTTAAGTGATTTAATGTAGTAATAGCACCATGAGCTTCTTTATTAAAAAAGTTACCCCATCTGCCAATTCCTTGACCTAATATTAGGTATGGAACTAATGTATCTAGAACTAGTAAAGAATTCTTTTTTTTCTTTTTTGAATATATAATGATAAATATAATAGCGGAAATTACTGCTCCATAAATGGCAATACCGCCTTCCCATATCTTAAATATATCTAATAGTTCATCTTTAAATACATCGAAATTAAATATCACGTAGTAAAGGCGAGCCCCTAAAATTGATACTATTACGAGATAAAAAACTAAATCTGAAATAAAGTTCTTGGTAAGCCCATTCTTTTTTGCTTCCCTTAAAGAAAAATAATAACCAATAAAAACACTTACTATGATAAGAATTGAATACCAATAGATATTTATATTTCCTATTTTAATAAATGTACGATCCATATTTTCACTTTCCTTCCATATAATCATATCATAAATGATATTAAAAAAAAAGAGTTATCTTGTCACATAGATATCTCTTATTTTGTTTATTGGTATGTATTCGCCATCCATAGTAATTAAATTAGTTCTCGTTTTTCCTACTATTCTCTTGTTTACCTTTCCTTCATCAGTTACAATAACAACATCCATTTTATATATATAATTAGGAGAATTAAAGATATTATATATCTTTTGTTCGATTGTATATTCTTTTTTATTATCGATTATTTTATTTTTTACTTTATCTATAATACTTTCTTTTTTATTGTATATTGAAGAATATACTTTTTCATTATTATGAAAATCTTTACTGATATGATGATACATCTCTGGTAAGTCTTTCATTACTATTCACCTCTAATTAAATATATGATTTATTTTTATAGATATTTATTATTTTTCTAAAATGTGGTATCATAATTAAGAAAGGATTTATATATATGCAAAAAGAATCAAAGTTTAAAGTAGAAAAAAGTATTATTATTCCAATTATTTTGTTTGCTATAATAAGTGCTATTACTATTTATGCTACTAGAGGACTCGTATCTAACGATTTACAAAATTTGTACTTGAAGCAAATACTATGGTATATTGTTGGATTTGCTATAGCTTACTTAATGATGACTCTCGGAAATAAATTTCTCTATAATAATGCTTACATTTTTTATATAATAGGAGTTGCATTATTAGTACTTGTTCTGATTTTTGGTAAAGAAATTAATAATGCAAAATGTTGGTTTGTAATTCCTTATATTGGCAGCTTTCAACCTTCTGAATTTATGAAAATATTTTTAATAATTACTCTATCTAGAATGATAACGGATTTTAAAGAGGAAAAAGCAAATGCTGAAGTTCAAGATGAATTTAAATTTCTTTTGAAAGTTCTCGTAATTGTTGGAATACCCTCTATTCTTACTTTTATTGAACCTGATACTGGTGCGGTACTTATTTATTTTATTATTACTCTTATTATGTTATTTATTGGCGGGTTTAAGAAAAGATGGTTTTTTATAATAATTAGTACAATTATAATCTTTGGTGGTATTTTTCTTAGCATATATTTCTTAAAACAAGATTTATTTATAAAAATATTTGGTACTAGTTTCTTTTACCGAATGGATAGAATATTAAATTGGTCTACTTCAAGTGGATTGCAACTTACAAATGGTATTACCGCTGTTGGATCTGCAGGTATCTTAGGACATGGCTTTAGTAATACTCCTATTTACTTTCCAGAAATGCAGACAGACTTTATCTTTGCTGTATATTCATCAAACTTTGGTTTAATAGGTTCACTCTTATTGTTATCTTTACTTATTTATTTTGATTTTAGTGTTCTAACACTAGCAAATAAATCACCAAGTATTAATGATAAACTTTCAGTTGCGGGCATTATTTCTGTTTTAATATTTCAACAAATTCAAAATATCGGTATGACAATTGGTTTACTTCCAATTATGGGAATTACTCTTCCTTTTATTTCCTACGGAGGTTCATCTTTACTATCTTATATGATATTAGTAGGAATGTTATTTAATATTTCTAATGAAAATTTAAGATTTAAAAACTAAAAAAAGAGCTATATATAAATATGCTCTTTAATTTTTTTCTCTTTTAAATAGTATTTATCTACTAATACGACTTTCTTATCTTTTAAACTCTTTTTAACATTAATAATTCTCTGATTAGTTGAGCCCCTAAAAATAGCATCATAGCTTTTTTGTTCCAGTAGAAATGGTCCATCTACCAAAACATCTATTTCTTTTAAGAAATCCATTATTTTACTATTCTTTTTGGATAATTCAATTAATGTCTCATATAAAAAGCCTGTATAACACCAAACATTTAATCCTCTTTTTTTTATATATTTAGCAATGATTGCACATGCTTCTGGTTGATAAAAAGGATCTCCTCCTGAAAATGTTACACCATCTTGACCATCTAGTTCATCGACCATATCTTCTACTTCTTTGATATCCAATAAGTAACCATCGTCAAAAGAATGAGTATTGGGATTATGGCATCCAGGACAATTATGAGAACATCCTTGCGTCCAAATAACTGTTCTGATTCCTTCACCATCAACTATACTATCACTCTGTAAATAATTTACAGCTAATCTAATTTTCATTAGGCACACTTTTTAGTATTAAGTAAACCCTCAGTACTATGTTTAACTCTATCTCTTTCTTCTGCTCTTTTTCCATTATTGAATCTGTCGACAGTACCTACTAAATACCCAGTTATTCTTCTAATTCTTTCAAAACCAACACCCTCACCTGTTGTTTTTTCTTTTATTTCTTCTTTCATTTTTAACTCCTCTTTTCTATTTAACAATTACAACTATTCTTATATTCATTAACTCTATCAATTGGAACGGCCTCAAAATTATGCCTTCCACATCCAGGACATACATCACCAATTACCCCAGTATAGCCACAAACTGGATCACGATCAACAGGATGATTAATTGCGGCATATCCCATATCATTTTCGTACATTAATCTTACTATTCTTTCAAAAGCTTCAAGATTATTTGTTGTATCGCCATCTAATTCAATATAACTAATGTGACCAGCATTTGTTAGCTTATGATATACTCCCTCTTTCTTAATCTTGTTTACGATAGAAATATTATAGTAAACAGGAACATGGAATGAATTAGTATAGTATTCTCTATCAGTTACACCTTTAATTTTACCATATACAGCTTTATCAATATTAATAAATCTTCCAGATAATCCTTCAGCAGGAGTAGCTAGCAAGGTAAAATTAAGCTTATATTCTTTAGCATATTCGTCACATTTTTTACGCATAAAACCAATTATTTCTAGTCCAAGTTTTTGTGCTTCATCACTTTCACCATGATGTTTACCTATTAATGCCTTTAAGCATTCTGCTAAGCCTATAAATCCTATTGATAAAGTACCGTGTTTTAATATTTTCTTTAAACGGTCATTAGGTTTAAGCTTTTCTGAATCAATCCAAACACCTTGACCAAGTAAGAATGGAAAATTATACAATTTTCTGTTACACTGTATTTCAAATCTTTCAAGTAATTGATCTTTAACTAAATCCATAAGATTTCCTAACTCTTCATAGAACCCTTTCATATCAGTTTTATCATTTCTTACAATGCCGTGCTTAATACCAAGTCTAGGTAAATTAATTGAAGTAAATGATAAATTACCACGTCCTACAGTTACAGCTTTATCTTCATCTACAACATTAGCCATAACCCTAGTACGGCATCCCATATAACCAACTTCTGTTGTATAGTCACCTTTATAGAAAGGTTTATTAAATGATGAATCTAAGAATGAAAAATTTGGAAATAGTCTTTTAGCGGATACTTTACATGCTAACTTAAATAAATCATAGTTAGGATCATCAATCTCATAACTAACACCTTTCTTTAATTTAAATATTGATATTGGAAAGATTGGTGTTTCCCCATGGCCAAGTCCAGCATCAGTAGCTAATAGAAAGTTTTTGATAACCATTCTACCTTCAGGAGAAGTATCAGTACCAAAATTAACAGATGAAAATGGAACTTGTGCACCTGCTCTTGAATGCATTGTATTAAGATTATGAATAAATCCTTCCATAGCTTGATAAGTTTCTCTATTAGTTTTCTTGTAAGCAATTTCATATCCTTTTTCAATAATTTTTTTAACTTCACTACTCTCTTTATAAATTGGTTCAAAAACATCGATATCAATATTAATACTTCCTAATTTATCAATTTCCTTCTCAACCTTATCCATATTAATAAAACTAATAAAATCAGAAAAATCTAATAATTCGTATACTGCCTGTTTAAATTGTCTTTTAAAAGTTTTAAGAACACCTGGTGCCATATAATAATCAAAAGCTGGTATTGACTGACCACCATGTTGATCATTTTGATTTGCTTGAATTGCAATAGCTGCTAAAGCCGCATAACTCATAATACTCTGTGGTTCTCTTAAATATCCATGACCAGTTGAAAAACCATTTTTAAATAATTTTGTTAAATCTATTTGGCAGCATGTAGTAGTACCCATAGCTTCAAAATCCATATCATGAATATGTATATCACCATTATCATGGGCTTCTGCAAATTTCTTTTTCATTAAGTATGTTTCTGTAAAAGCTCTAGATATGGTGCTTCCAAACTGAAGCATTGTTCCCATGGCTGTATTACCATCAATATTTGCATTTTCTCTCTTTGAATCTTCTTCATTAGCACTTTTAAGTCCAAGACCTTCAATACTTTTTTGCAATCTAGCCATATTTTTATCGTCTCGAAAAGCTTCTCTTGCTGCACTTCTTCTCTTACGATACTCTGAAAAAGAATCTAATACATCATCATACCCATACTTTTTAAGATTATCTTCAATCAAATCTTGAACCTGTTCAATTTTAATCTTACCAATTGGCAAATATTCCTTATCTATTTTTTTAACAACTGCTTGATATACTTTTTGAATATCTTGAGCTGTATATTTTTTTTCATCATCTTCAAGGATTATACTATCAAATCCTTTTTTAATCGCTAGAGCTATTTTTTTGCCATCGAAAGACACTTTTTTTCCGTTTCTTTTGATGACCTCTAGTTCTTCTAATTTCTCTTCGACGTCTGTCATTTTTTTGCTTCCTCCTCTACATTACAATCATAATTATATATTACTATAATACCCTTGTCAAGATGTTTTGTTCGCTTTTTCGAAATTTTACATTTTTTGTTTTTTTAATACTTTGTTTTTTTTGCTTTTTCCTATTTTTTTAATTTTTGCAAATCTCTATTTTTGTCTATTAACTCAGCAAATCCTTTATTATCAAGGCAATTCCAAATGCTTTTATTTTTTTAATGTAAATTAATTTTAGCTATTTTTTTGATTTATCGTGTTTTTAATGTTTCTTAAAATTCAAAAAAATAAATATTTTTGTAAATCATTTCTAGAAGACTGTTCGCCTTTTTAAACTATATTGTTTATTATAAAGGTAAGCACTGTACGTATATTTTTATAATTATTGAGAACAACACTAAATTATAATTCAGGCCATCACCTCTCTTACTTACAAAATAAGTATATTAAACCCTATAAAATAGTCAATATCTTTTAGAACAATTGTTCGCAAAATTTATTGTATTTATAAAAGCACTTTTCTTATAAATAAAAAAATAATACTAAAAATTTATAGTATTATTTCTTGTTTTTTAAAATTACTTTGGAGATATTTTCATTATCTATTTTTTTAATTATATCATTTAATTCATCTATGCTTAAACTATTAATAATTCCGATAGGATCGCTTTCAATCTTTCCTTCAAAAATTAAATCATCAAGCAATATATCATTTATTTGTTCAGCATACTCGCATGCAAATAATTCATTACTTATTAGTACTTTTTTCTTTCGTTCAAAATCTTCTTTACTAATACTCATATTTTTTAATTCATTTTCCACTCTATCAATGAACTCTTTATATTTTTCTGTTTCGTTAATAATACTTACTAAGATGTGAGTATTACTATTTAATGTGCTAATATAGGCTGTATTTGTGATTATCTTTTCTTTCTTAAGTTTCTCATCAAAGATAGATGTTTCATCAAACATAGAAGAAAATAATATATATAAATATAAGGATATTTTTCTTCGAGATAGATTAATCTTTTTAGTGTTTATTTTTAATGTAATAGAAACCTTTGGAATACTAGTAGAACTTGTAATTACTTCACTTTTCTTATAAACACTATCTTCTTCTTTAAACTCTTTAACTTTTATTTTTCTAGCGGGTTTGAACTTTTTTTTATTTTGGTTATCGCGAATCACTTTTAATATCTTATCAGAATCAAAAGAGCCTACCACTATTAAAAACATATTTGATGGATGATAAAAAGTGCTATAACAAGTTTCTAAATCTTCCTTTGTTATCTTACTAATATCTTCTACAGTACCGATAATACTATCACGATATGGATTAGTATGAAGCGCATTTAATCTAATTCTTTCAGAGAGTACTTCACTTGGTTTATCATCATACATATGAATCTCTTCTGAAATAATCTTTTTCTCATTTTCTACTGACTCGGGAGTTAAATAAAGTTCTTGCACATAATCAAGTAAATAGGAAATGTTTTCTTCCAATTTATTTGTGGCATAGAAAAGATATGTGGTATTATTGAATGTCGTATAAGCATTACAAATACTACCACTTCTTGAAAAGAACTCCATCGGATCAGGTCCGTCTTTTACTGCGAATACTTTGTGTTCAAGAAAGTGAGCAATACCTTTTGGAAACTTCTTTAATTTATCTTCTCCCAATGGAGTAAATTCATTATATACAGAGCCATATTTTGTTGTAAATGTTACATAACTACTGCTGAAAGTTGCTTTATTGACTAAATATACTTCAAGTCCATTATCTAGTTTATCATAGATAACTTCTTCATCAAGAGTTTTAATCTTTATTTTATTCATTACTATCCCCCTTTTCTAATGTAAGGATACTATGTACAGATATCTTTTTAGCAACATTAACTAAATTATCTTTGGTAATACTCTGAAAAGCTTTTATTCTATCATCTTCTTCTGCTGTTCCTACTAGTACTTTAGAAAAATACGTATTAATAATACTTAAAGGATTATCATATGAAGATTTAATACCAGATACTATTGTTTTAATTGAGGAAGAAATTAGTTCCTCATCAATTTTACCATCTTTAACTTCTTTTAAGCACTTACGAATAAGTTTAATACATTTGTCTGTATTTTCTTTTTCGACACCTGAATTAATAACCATGATATTATCGTAGGCTTTTACACTAGCATTAATGTAGTAGCAGTATCCTTTTTTTTCTCTTACACGGTCAAAAAGAATTGAGTATGATGATCCTCCTAGTACTTCGTTTAGAACTTTAATAGTATATTTTCTTTCAAAATCAGTTAGATTATTTAGAGAAAGCAGTAAAATAATCTGTGCTTGATTAACATCCATGTATTCACGATATCTTGTAATTCTTTTTCTTTTTGTTAATTCGGGTACAAGTAAATTTTTATTTTCTTTTTTAAAAGTATTAATAATGAAGTATTTATCAAATAATTTTTTCATTAAAGAAGTATCAATGTCTCCTAGAACAAAAATATCGATCTGATCTTTTTCTAATACTTCTTTATAGTATTCATATAAATTTTTACCATCTATTTTATCTAAATCTTCAATGTATCCATATGTATTTAAAGAGTATGGCATATCTTTAATTTTTTCCATTAACTTTAAGTTAGCAAGTTTTGGTTTATTATCTTTAATACTTTCAATATCTTGTCGTAAACGTTCTTTCTGCTTATCAATATTAACGAATGTATTATCTTTAATATTGGGATTAAAAAGTAAGTCAAGAAAAAAGACAACAGACTCTTCGTCCATTCCTTTCTCGGTATATTTTTCATTTAAAAACTTTGTCTGAAAAGATAGATTACTAAAGCGACCAATTCTTGAAATAGATGAAGATACTTTAATATCATAAAGATTCTCACTTTCAATAATCAAATCTTTCTCGCTCCTATAATTTTTACTTGAATCTAAAAGAACCATCTTAAGTAAGTTTCTTTTAGTTATTTCTTCTTTTTTAATATCTCTATAGAAATTAATATCAATTGTTATTGTTTTAAATTTTTTGGTTTTAATAAGATGCAAATTATATGCACCTTTATTTATTGTAGTGAAATTCATATATGCCTCCTGGTGATATTATATCCTATTATTGTAATTTTAAACAAGATTCTAATGCTAAGATAATTAAATTATCTAATCCTTGCTCTCTTTCTTCTTGAGATAGTTTATCTGCATTTAAAAAGCTATCGCTTACCATTAATAATGTACTGGCATTTCTCTTAAATAATGCTGCATTAATGAAGAGAGCAAAGCTTTCCATTTCAACTCCTAGCACACGGTATTTACTGGCAATGCTCTTGTAGTTATTTTCTTTTTCATAAAAGACATCCGAAGAATAAATATTCCCATAATTGATATTAAGCTTTAATTCTTTAGAAGTATTTAAAATAACTTTATTAAGTGTTTGGCTAGCCCCTATCATATTTGTATTATATGCAGAAGCATATACTCCATAATTAGAATTTGTAAAAGAATTTTCAACTAAAACAATGTCTTTTAGTGAAAGATTTGTATAGGCCCCCATTGTTCCTATTCGTATAATATTTTGAACATCATAATCTTTAAATAATTCATATGAATAAATACCCATACTTGGATTTCCCATACCTGATGGAAAAAGAGTTATTTTACGACTCTTGTAAAAACCAGTATAAGCGGTCATTCCTCTTACATCATTTACTAAAATGGGATTTGATAAATATTTTTTAGCAATATACTCACACCTTTTAGGATCTCCAGGCATCAAAACAGTTTGGGAAATACTTTCTTTTTTGCTTTCTATATGCGTGCTCATAACGTCTCCTATTCTACTACTACACTATATTTTTTTAAATTATCTATTTTTAAAGTATCACTATATTCAAAAATTATACTAAAATTATCCACTGCAGCGACGGATTTTTCTTCAAGTAAAGTATTATTTTCATCATATAGTTTAACAGTAACTTTACTGGTAGTTTTATCACTTGTATAGGTAATATCCCCAGTAACTTTTACATTGTTCTCTGTATCTATTACGATATTACTAATTTTGGTATTATTCATTTCAACTTCAAAAGAGGTATCAAGATTAGCTTCTGTTTCTGTATTATAGATAAGTGTAGTAGACGTTTCATTTGGAGAAATAGAATTAACTATATTAATATAAATTTTATTACTATCAAATCTAACTCCACTAGTAGGATTACTCTCGCTTACTTTAATAGCGGCGTTTTTACATCCTTCTCTATCATTATGATAAAATGTACAAACACTAGAAAGTATCTCTTTATATATATCTTCAGATAATGTCATATTATCATTGTCAATATTAAAAACTAGTTCATTTCCTTCTAAGGGAACATTATAATTTATATCTCCATAATTAATTGTTATACTAGTGTCTTTTGCAAGAGCAGTAATAGAATTATATTTAGAACTTAGATTACTGCTTAAACTACTTGCTATATCATTAAGAGTAATGGTATTTACTGTATATTCAGTAGGAATAGTTTCTAATTTTTTTCCTTTTTTGATAAACTTTAAATAAATCACAAATAGTATACAAAAAATAAGTACTACTATCAACATATAAGCAATAATTATATCAGTCTTTTCTCTTTTTTCAATTTTCTTTTCAATAATTAAATCTTGTTCGTTCATTTTAAAACCTCTCCTTATCTTTTTTCTTACTTTATTCTATATAAATAATACTATAATTTTTATTATTTTTCAAGTAATTATATTATTATTTTATAATATTTTATTGCACTACTTATTGTCTGATTATTAATTATTTGATATAATTATTTAGGATGTGATACAAAATGGAAAAGTTAATTGAAGGTCTAATTAAAATACTTGGTCCTTTAGGTAAAGAGCTAATTGTCTTCATAATATCAATTCTACCTCTTTTAGAACTTCGTGGTGGATTGATTGCCTCTGCTCTTTTGAAAATTTCTTTTTTTAAAGGATATATTATTAGTATTATAGGAAATGTTCTTCCAATTCCATTAGTTCTTTTATTCATGGAAAAGATTTTAGAATTCTTAAAAAAAATGAAATTAACTAGTAAATTGGCTATAAAAATAGAAAAGAAAATTCTATCTAAAAGAAAGCAAATAGACAAATATGGTTATTTAGGACTTCTACTATTTGTAGGTATTCCGCTTCCAGGGACTGGTGCTTGGACGGGTTCTGCCTTAGCTTCTATTCTTCACTTAGACAGAAAAAAATCTTTTATTTATATCTTTCTTGGTGTAATTATGGCAAGTTTGATAATGAGTATTATCTCTTATGGAATATTAGGAAAAATAATAAAATAAAGTTATCAATTACTGATAACTTTATTTTTATCTATCAAAGGTTATTTTCCCTAAATAGCCATCTCGTAAATCTTTAATTATTCGAAGATATACTCTATCATAATCAACTTCACTGCTTTTAATTGCTCCTATTTTCTTACCGATATCATCTAATATATCTATAAGGTCATCAATGGAAGAAAGAGAATATCTCTCAATTAGATTATCTTTATAATATTTTAAAAGAGTATTAATAATATAAATGGCAATTTCATCGGTATTCAATACTTCTTCCTTAATCGCAGTCATACTAGCTAAATTATAGGCAATTTCCTTATTATCTATTTTAGGCCATAATATACCTGGGGTATCAAGAAGTTCCATCTTGTCATTTATTCTAATCCACTCTAGGCTTTTAGTAACACCTGGTCTATTGCCAACATTAGCACTTTTCCTACCTACTAATCTATTAATTAAAGTACTTTTACCAACATTTGGAACACCGATAACTAATATTCGTGCTTTTCTTTCTTTTAGACCTTTATCTACTCTTTTCTTATTCATATTATTAATTAAAGGATTTACTTTATCATATAATGATTTCATACTAGTATTATTTATTAGATCCATCATTACAACAATATATCCTTTATCTTCATAATATAATTTCCATTTGTTAGTAACACTTTCGTCACATAAATCTTTCTTAGTCATAATTAGAATCCTTGGTTTTTTATCTATGATACTATTAATATCCTCATTTTTCGAAGATAGTGGAATTCTAGCATCAATTACCTCAAACACTATATCAATTAAATCCATTTTTTCTTTGATTTCTCTCTTTGTCTTAGCCATATGTCCTGGATACCAATTTATATTAGTTTTATTTTCATTCATTTGGATCAACTCCTTTTATT
>CAMVMQ010000002.1 GCA_947168625.1 uncultured Caryophanales bacterium | reverse complement strand
TTTTTACTATTTCTTCTTTTTTTGTAAAACCATTCCTTTTTCATCAACAAAAAATTATCTACTACAACTTCTTAAAAGTTTTCTAAAATCTTCGGCAACTTCCTCTGACATAAATGTATTTTCTATTCCATCATTAAAACATATTTTATAATTATTTTTTTTGTATCCAATTATATTAAGCAAGCTTTCTTTTAACATTAAATATCTCTTTTTTGTATCTTCGTTACTCAACAGATATTCTCTTGTTCTTTCTTGTCCTTCTTCATATAAAGGAATTTCTCCTAAAAATTGTTCTTTAGTTAGATCAATTATTTTATCATCAATTATATTATAATAATGACTACCACTAGAAGACATACATCTCATTATTTTTCCATCAAAATAATCATTTACAATTAAAGCAGTAATAGCACACTGCCCTATTGATGGATTATCCTCACTCCATTTATCTTTCAATCCTGGAGAACATGTTTCTATATTCCAACATTCACTTAATAATTTCTTAAATTCAAATATATCCACATTCTTCTCCTATACATTAAATCTAAAATGGCAAATATCCCCATCTTGCATAATATACTCTTTACCTTCTATTCTAGCTCTACCATTTTCTCTAACCTTAAGTTCACTGCCAGCAGTAATTAAGTCATCATAAGACATAACTTCGGCTTTAATAAAACCTCTTTCAAAATCACTATGAATAATACCAGCGCATTCAGGAGCTTTCATTCCTTTTCTAAAAGTCCATGCTCTAACTTCATCACTTCCTACTGTAAAGAATGTAGCAAGTCCTAATAACTTATATGTTTTATGAATAAGAGCATCTAAACCACTTTCATTAATACCAAGTTCTTTTAAGAATTCATTCTTTTCATCATCGTTAAGTTCTGATAATTCGCTTTCTAACTTAGCACAAATAATAACTGTTTCAGATCCTTCTTTTTCTGCATATTCTATAACTTTCTTAGTATATTCATTACCATTAGTAATTTCATCTTCTCCTACATTTAAAGCATATATAATAGGTTTTAAAGTAATTAAATTAAATGAACTAATAATCTTTTTTTCTTCATCATCTAGTCCTAATTTTCTTACCGGAATATTTTCTTCTAGAGACTTTTTAATTTTAGTAAGTAATTCTATTTCTTTAACATCATCCTTATTTTTAGTAGTCAATGCCTTCTTGCCAATTTTATTAATTCTAGAATCAATAATTTCTAAATCCGATAAAGCAAGTTCAACATCAATAACCTCAATATCCCTTATTGGATTAATACATCCATCTACATGAATAATATTCTCATCCTCAAAACATCTAACCACTTCTACAATAGCATCAACTTCCCTAATATGCGATAAAAACTTATTGCCCAGACCTTCACCATTACTAGCACCCTTTACAAGACCAGCAATATCAGTAAACTCATATGTTGTAGGAATAGTTCTATTAGGAGTATACATATTTTCTAACACTTCAACTCTTTTATCTGGAACAGTAACAACTCCGACATTAGGATCAATAGTCGCAAAAGGATAATTAGCAGCTAATATATTTTTTTTAGTTATAGCATTGAATAAAGTAGATTTTCCAACATTAGGAAGACCAACAATACCTGCAGTTAAACTCATCAACATCACTTCTTTCTACCAAACTATTATAACATTATTATTCTATTTTTAAAACATAATAATTATATATTTAAAACTTAAAAATAGACAAAAAAAGAAAATACATAAAGTATCTTCTATAACATAACCCTAGTATCTATTCCAATTGGAATACCCATAATATAAAAAGCCAAAATTAAAATAAACCAAACAATCATAAAAGCAATTGTATAAGGAGCCATTAAACTCATAGCATCAGTTATCGTAATAACATCATTTTTTCTTTTATTATATATATGTAAAAAACCAATTAAAATAACAAAATAACTAAATAAAGGAGTTAATCCCTTTGTACTACTATCAGCAGCTCTAAAAACTGCTTCAGCAAACTCAGGAGTCATACTAGCCTGCATAAACATAGGTACAATAGTAGGAGAAAGCATTGCCCATTTAGTCGAAGCCATGGGAACAAAAAACGACGAAACAGCAACAATCAAAAAAGTAATAACTACAAGAGAAAGACCCGAAAGTTCCATACTATTTAATAGTTCCGAAAGAGAAGCAACAACAAATAAGCCCATATTAGTCTGTTTAAAAATCAAACAGAATTGTGCAGCAAAAAATATCAAAACAAGAATTGAAGCAACATCCCTCAAATAATAACTCATGCTATCTACTATGTCCCTATTATTTTTTATAGTTTTCGTTCTAATACCATATATAACAGAAGAAAAGATAAGTAAAAAAGAGAATATTGTAACAGCACCTTTATAAAAATATGATTCATCACCAAATAACATATCAACATATCTAGATTGCTTTAGATCAAGTAATAAACCTGAAAATGGAAGTCCTCTAACCAAACAATATATAAGTATAACTAAAACGACAAAGGAAGCCACCAAAGAAATAACAAGACCTTTTTTCTCCCTTTTAGTTACTTCAGTATTTTGTGAAGGTTCTTCAGCATCAAAATAGTATTTACCAAGTTTAGGTATAATAAACCTTTCTGTAGTAATCATTCCCACATAAGCTAAAATTATTGTACTAATAATAGTAAAAATAACATTACCATATATATTTACATTGTAAGAAGAATCAAGTATCAGAGCAGCTTTATTAGAATAACTAACAAGAATACTATCTAGACGGTTTACAACAGCATTAGCTCCATACCCAAAAGTAATACCAGCAAATGATGCACAAATACCCGCAGAAGGATGCCTGCCTAAGTTCATAAATAGAATTGCAGCTATTGGAATTAAAATAACATATCCAACCTCGTAAACTGTTGAAAAAACAATTCCAAGTAAAACAACAATAAAAGTTAATCCCTTTCTAGGAATCTTTTCTCCAATTACTTTAAACAAAGTATTTAAAAAACCAGATTTGTAACCAACACCGACTCCAATTAAACCAATAATCAAATTTCCTAAAGGAGCAAAATTCAAGAAATTATTAAGCATATTACTAATCAAATACTGAAGTCCTGTTCTATTAAATAAATTATTAATAGTAACAACTCTACTAGTTAAATCACCAGTAGATTCATTTACAACAAAGTAACTTGCCTCTAAATTAAGTAAACTACCAATAACACTAATAATCATAATTACAATAGTAAGTATTAAAAAAACAAGTGCAGGATGAAGCCTAATTTTCTTCTTTTTCACAAAAAATCACCTTCTTAATTCTCTTATTAAATTCAACCCTCGATAACATTATTACTCTATTACATTTCGTGCATCTAATTTTAATATCAGCACCTAATCTTATAATCTCAAATTCATAATTACCACAAGGGTGAACCTTTTTCATTATAACTCTATCATTTAATTTATATTCCATAACAATCACATTATCATTATAACAAAAAAAAACATTTTAGTAAATTATTTCTTACAATGTTGTCAAAATAGCCTTTATTTGATATAATTAACACAGTAGAAGAAGGGATGATGAAGTGAAAAAAAAAGAAAATAAAAAAAAGAAAAAAGTAAGTATTCAAAAAATATTTAATCTAATAAGCTTAATATTTATCTTATCATGCATTTTATTTTATGGAATAAGATTTATAAAACTATACAAAGAAAATAATACAGTAGCTGAAGTATTATACATTAAAGATACAATTAAAAATAATAATGAAGGAAATGATAACTTTAAAAATATAAATGGTGACTATTATTTCTATGGAAATGAAATAAATAATTACATATCATATTCCAACTTATTATGGAGAATTATCAAAGTATCATCTGATGGCACAACAGTCATATCACTAGATAATAGCATTACTTCTCTTGCAAATAATACTACAGATTTTAAAAATGAAAACATTTATAAATGGCTTAATAAAGCAAAAGAAAAAAACACTGGAATACTAGAAGAATTACTAAATAATTCAGATAAATATCTTACATATACTAACACATGTTATGACACTATTGATGACGTAAAAAATATAACATGCAAAAACAAAATAGAGGACACACTTATAACATTGCCATCAATAAATGATTACGTAAATACTGGTGCATCAAACAGTTTTTTAAATAATGGTGAATATTATTATCTAATTAATAAAGCAAATAATAATGATATTTGGTGCGTAGATAAAGATGGAAAAATAAGTACGTCAGATGGAACAGATATTATTGGTATAAAGCCAACAATTACAATTAAGAAAAATACTAAAATTAAAAGTGGAGACGGAACAAAAGAAAATCCTTATACCTTTGAAGAAGAATCATCTTTAGTAGGAACATATGTAAAGATAGATAATGACATATGGAGAATATATAAAGTAGAAGATGAAAACATAAAATTATCTCTAGATTACTATTTAACAATTAACAATGAAGAAATAAAATATAAATATTCAAATAAAAACTATCAACATAATGATACACTCTATGGATCATTAGCCTATTACCTAAATCATACGTATTTAAATAGTTTAAAATACAAAAATATAATTAATAAAGTATCATATTCAAATGGAATTTACAACAATACCAACAATTATGATTATACTAAAGTACTTGAAGAAACAATTAAGACGAAGGTATCACTTCTAAGCATTGGAGATATAATCCTTAATGCAAACAACACTAATTACTATTTATCTACAGGTATATCAAAAGATAGTAATATGATTTATACAATGCAAAACGACTTCAAAGTATATACCAAAGTATCAACATCTAATCTAAAAATAGTACCAACAATTTCTATAAAAAAAGAACTAATAACAAATACAGGTTCAGGAACAAAAGAAAGTCCATTTGAGGTAAATTATGAGTAGAAGAAGACAAAAGAAAAGAATATATAAAACAACAATTTTATTTATATTAATAGATTTTCTTGCGTTAATATGTTTCTTTGTAATGTATGGGCCATGGTCATATGTTCGAAATCTATACGTAACAACCGCAATGAAAACAATGCATCACCAATATTTTGCCAATGTGTTTTTTAACGATAAAGTAATAGAAGAAATAATGAATAAAAACTATTTTGTAGAATTAGATGAAGATGTAAATACTGATAATATAAATATAAACACTAAAGAAAAAACAAAATACAAAGATAAATATGAAAAAGAACTTTTGACTAGAAATAATCCTGATGATTTATATAAAGTAATTAATATCGAAGTAGGTAGTACTAATGGATATCTAGTGGCAATATATGCTCCAGAAAAAGTGCGATTAATATCGACCAAAAAATTTAATATAGGTGGAAAAGGAGAAAAAATTCTAACAATGTGTGAAAGATATGGTGGCATTGTATGCATAAACGGTGGTGGCTTCCAAGATGATGGCTACGGTTCTGATATTCCAATAGGTACAGTCATACAAGATGGAAAAATAACTTGGGGCAAAGAAGAAGCAGATACATACAGAGATGAAATAATTGGTATGACGAGTGAAGGAAAATTAAAATTAATGCATAATGCAACCGCAAATGAAGCGTTAAAGGAAGATATAATAGACGCAATGGTATTTGGGCCATTCCTTATAGTTAATGGAAAACCATTAAATATTGTTGGAGATCCATGGGGAAAAGCACCAAGAATAGCAATTGCACAAAGACAAGATGGTATAATTATATTCCTTGTAGTAGATGGAGAAAACTACATAAATGGTGCAAGTCTTCAAGATATGGTTGATATTCTTCTAAGATACGGAGCTTACAACGCCGCTAATCTTGATGGAGGGCAATCAACATCTCTTGTAATAAATAAAAAATTATATAATAATCCACCGCCAGCTGCCAAAAAACAAGGGGGAAGATATGTAGTAACAGGTTGGGGATTAATACCATAGGAAGCAAATAATGCTTCCTTTATTATAGACAATTATCTAATAGCTATGCTATAATTTAATTATAGGAAGTGTAAAATGAAGAAAAGAAGAAAAAGAAGAATAAAAAAAAGAATTAAAATGACGTTAATAATAATAACATTATTACTAGCAGTATCAGGAGTATTTATATATAACAAGAATATAAAAAAGACAATAAATAAAAAAGAGAATAGTATAATTGAAAAAAAGAATAATGATGAACATTATGAAGCTACCCTAATAGCCGTAGGAGATAATCTTATTCATTCATCAGTTTATAAAGATGCGAATAAACTAGCAGGTTACAATGGGTATGATTTTAAACCAATGATTGAAAACATCAAAGAAATAGTTAAAAACTATGATATAGCCTATTATAATCAAGAAACCATCCTTGGTGGTACAGAACTAGGATTAAATGACTATCCAACATTCAATTCACCATATGAAGCTGGTGATGCCATGATCGATGCTGGGTTCAATCTAGTAAGCCTAGCAACAAATCATACAATGGATAGCGGCTCTATTGCCGTAGAAAACTCTTGTAAATATTGGAATTCAAAAGAAAATGTATTAACATCAGGTTCATACTGTTCTAATGAAGAAAAAGAAAAAATTAAAATAAAAGAAGCTAATAACATAACTTATACAATGTTAAATTATACATATGGAACAAATGGAATGCCAAGAGAAAAAGAATACTACGTAAATGTATGGCCCACAGATACCGATAAAATAAATGATCCAAAAAAAGATACAAAATATCAGGAATATAAAAAAATAGTAAAAGAAGATATTGAAAAAGTTCGTAGTAAAGTTGACTTTCTAATCGTAGCTATGCACTGGGGAGTAGAATATACTCATATTCCAACAGAATATGAAAAAGATATGGCTACATACCTTTCTTCACTAGGAGTTGATTTAATAATTGGAACACACCCACATGTAATACAACCAGTAACATGGATAGACGATACCCTAGTCATTTATTCTCTAGGAAATTTTATTTCCGCACAATATCAAAATAAAAGTACATGTCTAAATTACAAATGCACAATCGAATTAATGACAAATTTAACCATTGAAAAAGATATTAAAGATGGAGAAAAAAGTATTAAAATAAAAAATGTAGAAAACGAACTACTATATAACTATTATAACCAAAATACATGGCGAGACTTTCATGTAATTCCATTCAGTAATTCACTAATAAAAAAATATTTACCAAACTATAAAAGTATCTATAATAACTATAAAAATATAATAACAAGTCTAGATAGTACAATGTATGTAAAAGAAGCTTATAATGAATAATATCACTATTAAATAGTGATATTTTCTTTATTAATAATAGTATCTATTAAAACATTTTTCTTTTTTTCAATTAAGGCATCAATAATTTTTGGAATAACTTTACTTTGTATAATTTTTTCTACTCGTCTAGCACCAAACTGCTCAAACTTACATTCTAAAATAATATTATTAACTAAATTATCTGTAAAGGAAATATTAATATTACTATAACTATTTTTTAGGTTATTAAGTCTATTATTAATAATTTCCCTAACATCATCTTCTTTTAGTCTATTAAAAAAAATAATATCATCAATTCTATTAACTAGAGCATTCCCCAAAATATTTTTTACTTCACTTATCCTACCATCGCTACTTTTACTAAAACCAATACTATTAGTTTCATAATTACCATTTGTTGTCATAATAATAATTGCATTATCAAATCTAACAACAGTCCCCTTAGAATTTTTAATTTTACCCTCATCAAGAATTTGATAAAGCAAATTAAGCACTAATGGATGAGCCTTGTCAATTTCATCCAAAAGAATAACACAATTAGGATTATTTCTTACCTCTTCAAGAATATTATTATTATCATCATAGCCAACATACCCAGGAGAAGAACCAAGAATTTTATTAACAGAAGAACTATCACTATATTCACTTAAATCAAGTCTAATAAACCTATCTTCCCCAACAAGAAAACAACCAAATATCTTAGCTAAAGCACTTTTACCAACGCCCGATGGTCCAATAAATATAGACGAATATACCCTGTTATTACATCCAAACTTAATTCTCTTAGTCATGTCTAATAAACTGTCTACAGCATTATCCTGCCCTATAATCAGCTTCTTAATATCAGATTTAAGTTTATTTATACTTTGAGAAGGATTATCCATAACTTCATATACCGGTACATTACTTCTACTATTAATAACATAAGCAACATCTTTAACTGTAATTACACCTTTATTATCATTAGATTTAAGCTCCAATTCATTTAAAGAAGACATAAGTTTTGTTTCTTTTTTTCTAATGTCATAAGCCTTATCAATATGTTTATCAATAATATAACTATTCTTTTCTTTTTCTAATAGTAAAAGTGTCTTTCTTAAATTATTTTCTTTTTCTTTATCTTTACTAATTCTCATACTGACCATTGAACAGACTTCATCCAAAATGTCAATTTCCTTATCGGGTCTATTTCTATCAAAAATATACTTTTCAGATAAATCAACAATGTTTTTTATTACTTCATCAGATACAATAACATTATGATATTTTTCATATATTGGTTTTAATTTAGAAATAATATTTAAAGTTTCCTCTCTAGACGGTTCATTTATAATTACTTTCTGAAATCTTCTCTCCAAAGCCGAATCATGTTCAATAAAATTCTTATACTCATTGGTAGTAGTAGCACCAATACAATGAATATTTCCTCTAGCTAAAGCAGGTTTAAGAATATTTGAAGCATCAATTGCTCCTTCAGCGCCACCAGCACCAACTAAAGTATGTATTTCATCAATAAATAAAATAATATTATCATTATCTTCAACTTCTTTAACAATCTTTTTCATTCTCTCTTCAAATTCACCACGATATTTAGTACCCGCTACCATCGTCGCCATATCAAGAGCTATTATTCTCTTACCAATTAAATTATTAGGTACATCCTCAAGAACAATTCTTCTAGCTAACTCTTCCACAATAGCGGTCTTTCCAACACCAGCTTCTCCTATTAAAATAGGATTATTTTTAGTCCTACGACACAGTATCTCCATAACTCTCTTAACTTCTTTATCTCGCCCTATAACTGGATCAAAAGTACCATCATTGACTTTACTAGTCATATCAAATCCAAGTTCAGTAATAAGTAATTTTCTTTTATTACTATGATTAGATTTCTTTATTAAACTAGAAGAAAAGTTATCGTACATACTTTCAATATCAATGTTCATACCAATTAATAATCTTATAGCTATCCCTTCCCCCTCATCAAGCATAGCATAAAATAAATGTTCTTCAGTTACCTCACCGTTATTATTTTCTTTACTATCAATAATAGCATTCTCAATTATCTTTCTAAGTAAAGGAGTGTATAAAAAATACTCACTCTTTTTATTTGTCTTGCCAACTACCTTACATAATTCATCTTTAAAATTATCATATGTTAGACCATATTCATTAAGTTTATTAGCAAGATCAGTATCACTCTTCAAAATAGCAAGTAATAAATGCTCCGTTCCAATATAAGGATGCCCAAGTTTAATCATCTCATCCCTTGCATTTTTTAATATTTTCTGTGCCTCTATATTAAAATTACCAATCATGTTCTATCCCCTTTCAAATCTATTCTATGTATATAATGACATATATTAACTAAAATTAAACACGAAAAAAAAGACTTTTTCCTAAAAAATCTTTAATTTATAGTTAAACCCGGATTAACAAGTTAATCCTCCATAGTCTTCTACTTAAAATAACCAGTAATTATAATATTAATTTTAAATATATAGAAAAAGAACTTCATTAAAGTTCTTAATTTATTTTTTTTAATCTAGTCATATCAGAATCAACTTTTATTGTATTATTTTCATTCCTACGATTAATTTCATACTCAATACTATCTGCCATATCAAGAACAGCAAGCCCTTGATTAACATCAAATTTAATAATATTTTTCCCCATATTAAAATATTTAGTATACAATACTTTTAATTCTTCTAAATTCAATTTTTCTAAATACTCTTTACTAATTCCACTCATAATAAAACCTCCTTATTATTTTTAAACAAAAAGATATCTCCTAAGAGACATCTAATTTTTAATATATTATATTAATGAAAGAACAAGTAATACTAAAATTACAAGTAAGAATAACATTAATACAAATCTCCATATATACTTAACCCATGAAGTATATGGAACATCAAAATACTTAAGTGCAAAGATAACTAGTAAACTAGTTGGTGCGATAACACTAACAAGTCCATATATACTTTGATAAGTCAAAGCATATGTAGATAATAGTGAATCATCAGCAAAACTATTAATATTAGCAAATACTCCAGAAACAGTATAATATAAATCGTTATGGAATAATGTACCAAGCACACTAAGTAACGAACTAGTAACTAAGTTCATACCAATCTTATCACCAATTAAAGTAATTAAATTAGACATAAACTCAAAGTTATAAGCACAAACAAGTATTGCATATGATATAGCAACTAAGAATACCATAGGCATCATCTTTTTAGCACCAGACATAAAATCATCAAACAATTCATCAAATTTAACACGATAAATAATCTCAATTATAATCGTAAAGATGATTAAAGTAATAATGATGCACATATAAGAGCCCAAACTTGCCCACGAACCAAATGAATATAAATATCCTGATAAAACACTTGGAATAACTGCAAAATCACCTATAGAAAGGCCTTTTAACCATTCATCAAATTTATCAAAACATTTAATACCAAATAAATCATTCCAAGGCATATATCCAAGTACTAAAATAACAAAGATAAATGCAAGAATAATAATAAGTGGCCATGTCTTAATTGTCTTATAGTCTCCTTTTACTTCAGAAACAATAACTTCATCACTATCATTTAATTCGTATTTAACTTTTTTGTCTTGAACACTTTTCATATATTTATTAATAAATAAAATTAAAAGTGTAGTACCTAAAACTAAAATAATTAATTGTGGTACCAAATTAGCATACATCTTTACACCAACGAATTTAGAAAATGTTGTTGATGCATAACCATAGTAACTATTAGCATCCCTAAAAGTAACAAATATGCCACCCATAAAACCTACTAACATAGCAACAATAGTTGAACTGATAGCAACAAGCTTATCATAGCCAAGAAGTAAAATAATTGCAATAACAAATGGAACAAAAACCATAAGTACATTGATTAGTCCAGTAACAGAAGTAAGTATAGCAAATAAAACAGTAGTAATAAATACAAACAATTTACTATGTACTTTAACTTTTTGCGCAATATTATCTATTAACTTCTTATAAGCAGGTATTTTATTAAGAACTGCATAAAATGCTCCAAGTACCATTAAAAATACAAACGTATCAAAGAAATAATAGAATGACTGTACAAAGTTTAAAAATGTATCACCTAAAGGTATCATCTTAAAGTTTTCAAAAACCTTAACACCTACAAGCCCTAATATTGCAAACAATCCACTTAAACAAACAAGTACCCCTAAAACAATTAATATTACCTTAAATAAACTATGTTTTTTCATAATAACCTCCTCTAACATTAATTATAACACAAATATGAATTATGTAAACAAAAAAAACAAGAGTTTTCTTGTTTTTTAAGGATTTACTTCTTATCTTTCATCTGAGGAAATAACACAACATCTCTAATAGAAGGTTGATTATAAATAATCATAAGAAGTCTATCTATTCCAAAGCCAAGTCCAGATATTGGTGGCATTCCTTGTTCCATAGCGGATAAAAAGCTTTCATCAATATCCATTGTTTCTTCATCACCTTGAGCTTTAGCTTCTAATTGTTGCTCAAAAGTCTTTCTCTGTTGAAATGGATTAACAAGCTCTGAATATGCTTTACATAATTCGGTACCAAAAACAACAACTTGAAAAACATCAATAATACGAGAATCATTATCATTTCTTCTAGCAAGTGGCATTAAAACAGCAGGATAATTATAAATAATAGTAGGCTCAATAATATTTGCCCTAACACATTTTTTATAACAAAAATCAATAATTTGAGATAAAGAATGATATTCTTCCAAATCAGTATAAGTAAATAAACCTTTTTCAACTATCTTGTCTTTAAGAATTTGAGGTTCTTCAAAATCAAGAAAATCAAAACCAAACACTTCTCTCATTCTTTCAACATAATTAATCTTATTCCAATTTTCTTTACCAAAATCAATTTCTGTACCCTGATACTCGATCTTAGTAGTACCAACAAGTTCCATCAAAAGACCTCTAATAAACTTCTGATAAAAGTTAATATTATCTTCAAAATTCCAGTAAGAAGCATACCATTCTACCTGTGTAAATTCTTGTAAGTGCTGAGGATCCATCCCTTCATTCCTAAAACACTTAGCAACTTCGTATACTCTATCAAAGCCACCAGCTACACATTGTTTCAAATAAGTTTCAGGTGCAATTCTTAAATTACACTCAATATCAAGAGCATTATGGTGAGTATAAAAAGGTCTAGCAGAAGCGCCACATACAGCATTTTGAAGAATAGGAGTTTCTACTTCTAAAAATCCATTCTCTCCTAAAAACTTATGTATATAAGCATATAATTTACTTCTACCTAAAAATACCTTTCTTGATTCCTCATTTGTAATTAAATCAACATATCTTTCACGATACTTAGTTTCTATATCCATTAATCCATGAAATTTTTCAGGTAAAGGTCTTAAAGCCTTACCAAGGAACTCAAAAGTATGTACTCTTAAAGTCTTTTCACCAGTCTGGGTAGTGAAAATTTCACCTTCAGCTCCAATAAAATCACCCAAATCAATTAAAGATTTAAAGAAAGAATAAGATTCTTCTCCAACCTCATCAATCTTAATTTCGAGTTGCATATCACCTTCAATATCCCTAATACGAAGAAAGCTAAGTTTACCCATCTTCCTCATAAAGACAATTCTACCCGCTAATCTAACATTATCAATGCCATCTTCAAGTAACCTTGCTTCCTTTAAAGAATGCGTCTTAACATACTTTTCAGGATAAGGATTACAATAATCCTTAATCTTATCAATTTTTTCAATTCTAACTATTTCTTGTTCTGTTCTTTCCATGCCTATTTCTCCTCTCCTATCACATTAGTACCAGCCATCAAATCATGAAGTCCTTTACTATCTTTTCTCATAGATACCATAAAGAAACAAATAATAATAAAAATATAACTAACATAATCAAAAATTGTATTTACATGACTAAAAGTTTTAGCATTACAAATATTAACACTAACAATATTTATTATACCAAGTAATATACCATACAAAAACAAACTTCTTATTAATACATTCCATATACTAGGACTTTTTCCATCTTTATTAACTACTCTAATTTTAAACACTTTCTTGCCAAGTGTTTGTCCTTTGTTTAAAGTAGCAAAAATAACAAAATAGCCAAAGTTAACAAGTACATTAACAATTTTCAAAGGAACCGTACTTTTTTGATAATCATAATTAAGAATAGTCATTTTATCAGAAAATTCTTTCATAGTAATATTCTCATTATTAACACCAACAATCAAATTATTCAATTCATCTATAACCTTATTACTATTAGTAAACTTCATCGTAATAATTGAAATAATAATAGCAACAATAATAAAATCAAATAAATATGCACCAATTCTTTTAATAAATATTTTTTTCATATTATCACCAAACACTTAATATTATACCTTATTTTCTAATTCTTTTAAATAGTTAAAAAGAATTTTTTTAATATCTTCAACTTCTCTTACTTTAAATATTTCATTTTTTATTCTTTGTGCTCCAGGAAGGCCCTTCAAATACCAAGAAATATGACTTCTCATCTCTAATACAGCTACTCTCTCATTCTTAATTTTAAGTAAATAATCCATATGATGAAAACACATTTCTATTCTCTCACTATAACTAGGTTTAGAAATTAAAGCGCCTGTATTTAGATAAGTAATTATTTCCCTCATAAGCCAGGGATTACCAAGAACACCTCTTCCAATCATAATAGCATCACATCCAGTATAGGAAAGCATCTTTTCAGCACTTTGAATATCAGTAACGTCACCATTACCAATAACAGGAATGTTAACATTTTCTTTAACCTTTTTAATAATATTTAAATCAACAAATCCACTATATCCCTGACTTCTTGTTCTTCCATGCACACAAATAGCACTAGCCCCCGCTTTCTCACATACCTTTGCTACCTCAACCGCATTAACACTATTATTATCCCAGCCACTTCTAATTTTAACAGTAACGGGAACACTAACAGCCTTAACTACCGAAGAAACAATATCATAAATCTTATCAGGATTCTTAAGGAGAGCAGCTCCAGCCTGTGCTTTTATGGCAACCTTAGGAACAGGACATCCCATATTAATATCAATAATATCCGGATGCATTATTTCTTCAACCATTTTAGCAGCCTTAACGAAAGTTTCCTTATCACTCCCAAATATCTGTTGCGCAATAGGCCTTTCACACTCTTCAAAATATAACATGTTCTTAGTCTTTTTACTGTCATAAATAAGCCCTTTATCACTTACCATTTCAGCATAAACCAAGGAACATCCCATTTCCTTAATAATTCTCCTAAAAGCGCTATTACAAACACCGGCCATCGGAGCCAAAACAACATTATTCTCTATTTCAATATTACCAATTTTAAACATTTCTTCCCTCGCAAGTATTTTACCATATTACACATAAAAAGACAAACAAAAAAAGAGTAACACATAAAATTACTCTTTTATCTAACCATATATATTAAATCATAAATAAAATTGCATATCAAATAAGAAATACTAAAAACAAATAATATATATAAAAGTCTTGCCTGATAAATTTTATTCTTCTTAAATATTCCATTGATATTAATACTATCCATAGCAAATATAACTAAAGGAATAACAATAATGTATAAAAAAAGTTTAATCATTTTCCATTTTCCTAATCATATCATTTCTCTTTACATACTTACTAACATTAGAAAAAGGAGTAGTTAAAAAACTATTAACAATTTCCAACTTTAAATCATCATCCAATTCCTCACTAAATGCAATAGTATTAGCATTATTATGCGACCTAGCAAGTCTAGCTTCACTTGCATTAGATACTTTAGCACAATAGATTCCCTTTATCTTATTTAAAGCAATACTCATACCAATACCCGTACCACAAATAGCAATACCATAATCAATATCATTATTTAATATAGCTTCCCCTAACTTTTTAGCATATACAGGGAAATCGGCAGGTTCTTCATTATTAGTACCATAATCAATAATATCATAACCAATAAGGCTTTCCTTCAACATCTCTTTCGTTTTATATCCTCTATGATCACTTGCAATACCAATTTTCATAACAATCATCCTTCCAAAATCATTTTATCATACTAAAAACAAAAAGTATATAATTTAACGCTAACTTTACACAACAAAAAAAACATCATTGCGCATCAAATAAAAATATTGTACAATATAAATAGAAAGGAAGATGTTAATGGAACTAAAAGAATTAAATTTAGAGGCAATTATTAATCTACTTGAAATAGAGATTGAAAATTACTACAGTAAACAGCAAGAACAAAAACTAAAAAAATCAGATATTAATTTAATTAAAGACACTATTTCATTATTGGAAACAAACGATTACACAAGGATTGATGACAACTTTATATTAGTTGATATGGTAATTAAAATGTTTTTAGGTTCAAATGAAAAAGCAGCACAAACAATATCTGACAAAGTATTAAAAGCAAATACGATTTGCCAAAATTATAATATAAATCCAAAAAAATATGACGAAAAAGAATATGAAAAACAAAAAAAATATATAGAAAAAATAAAAAAACTATTTGAGAATGAACTAATAAAAGAAAATGCAAAATTGCTTTCATTAATGCCAGAAGTGACAGAAAAAGAAATTAACGTATATAAGGAAATAGCAGACAATTTAAAGCATAACTATTATATATGGAAAAAATACAAAGGAAATTGTAAGTTTAAAAAGAGAGAAGAAACACTAGTAACTGCCTATCATTTTTCACTGCTTGAAAAACTATTTGATAGAAAACATCTTTCTGATAAAGAAAAAATTATTTTATTTGAACACCTACATAATCATAACAACACTGTATATTATAATAATTCAAAAATTGATTCAAATAAAAAAGATCGCATAATAAATATTGTTGAAATGGGATACGAAAAATTCAATGATATATCCTGGATTGATAATGAAAGAAAAAAAGAATTAAAAGAACTAATACAAATAATTAGAGAGCAAGGAATAGATGAGATAACAATTGATATGCTTCCAAAATATAACGGAGATCTATCATTTGACAATAATTACACAATTAGTGAAATAAAATATTTCTATATTACTCTTCTAAAAATATACCAAAACGATTTACTTGATGAACAAGAAGAACTACAGAATTATAATAATTACAGCAATAAAGAAGACCGTATTACATTAGTAGAAATGTATAAAGAAACAATTAAAAATTATCTTACCATCAGAAAAGTTATGGATACAGAATTAGCAAAATATTATGAAGAATATAAAAGAATACAAGATGATCAAGATGTTAATAAATTATTTTACTGTGTAAAGCCATCGGGTAGGCCATACTTATCAGATGATGTAAAATCTCAATCATTTCCAAAAGATGCATATAACGGATTAAGAGAACTTTTAGTATTATTTAAAAAAGGAAAACTAATGCCATCACAGTCAAAAGAATTGACCGAATCAAACAAAGTACGTGGTTATTCTGAAATAAGAGATGATCAAATAAGAATAATATATAAAAACATAAAAGACAATGAATATGCCATAATAGGAGCATTCATAAAAAAAGAAGATAATCCAAAAGACACATATCCTAACATGTGTAAAAGGAATCAAGACTTACTTATAAGTGATGAGGTATTTGAAAAAGATTTTTTTGAAGAACTAACTGAAAATGCCCACAAAGGAGGAAGAAGATTTGCATAAAATCTTTTTTTTTATAAACAAAAAAAGCAATATCAATTATTGCCTTTCTAACATATATAAATTATCTAAAAGAATTCCTGTACCTTCAGCCACGCAAGTAAGTGGAGATTCCGCAATAAAAACAGGTACCTTAAGTTCTTGACTAAGTATTTGAGAAAAACCATCAACCATAGCTCCACCACCAGTAAGAACAATGCCTTTATCAATAATATCAGCGGATAATTCAGGAGGAGTTTGTTCTAATATTCCTTTAACAGCATGAATTATTGTATAAACGCTCTCTCTTAATGCCTCTTCAACTTCATCACTAATAAGCGTAATTGTATGTGGAAGTCCAGTAACCAAGTCTCTTCCTCTAACTTCCATCTTCTCATTTCTTGAACCAGGAAAAACAGTACCAATAGATATCTTAATATCCTCAGCAGTTCTCTCTCCAACAAGTAACTTATATTTATCCTTAATATATTTAACAATATCACTATCAAAAGCATTACCAGCAATTCTAATTGAAGAACTGTTAACAATACCACCTAAAGATAAAATAGCAATATCAGTAGTTCCACCACCAATATCAATAACCATATTACCACTAGGTTTAGAAATATCCATACCAGCTCCAATCGAAGCAACTTTGGGCTCTTCTTCTAAATATACTTTCTTAGCTCCAGTTCTTTCAGCTGCCTCTTTAATAGCATTTTTTTCAACTTGAGTAATATTACTAGGACAACAAATCAAAATTCTAGGTCTAGAGAAAAAACTTTTACCATTAACTTTCTTAATAAAATAATTAAGCATAATCTCTGTTGTTTCAAAATCTGCTATTACACCATCTTTCATAGGTTTAATAGCCTTAACTTTACCAGGTGTTCTTCCAAGCATTTCGTGAGCCTCAGTTCCTACAGCTAAAGGCCTTTTAGTATCAGCATCAATAGCTACCACCGATGGCTCATTAAGTACAATACCCTGTCCCTTAATATATATAAGTACATTTGCAGTTCCCAAATCAATTCCAATATCCTTGTTAAACACTGGCAATCACCTTCCTCATAAACATTTTACCATATTTTACATATTTTTTATAGTTATTTTTAAATATTTTACACCTAAATATCAACAAATATCTCATACTATTAAAAAAAGGCATTTTACAGCCTATAATTCATTAATATCTTTATTATAATACTCTTCAGGGTTAACAATAGCACCTTTATAATAAAGCTCAAAATGTAAATGATTTCCTAAATCTTTATTTATATCAGAATATCCACTTTTGCCAATAATCTGTCCTAGTATTACTTCATCTCCCTCATTAACACTAACCTCAGAAAGGCTCTGATAAACACTAATAAGATCATTACTATGTTTGATTTCAACTGTTTTACCAAGAATATTATCGTCTTTTACCATTGTAACAGTACCATCTAAAATACTAATGATATCAAAAACATTTTCAGAAACATAATCATCCCCAGAATTTTGCATGTATGTATTCTCATATAAAATAATCGATTTTTCTTGAGTTTCTTCATCACCTTTATAATCATAAAAAGATTTGCCAAGAGAAACATTATTATCCAAATAAGGTCTTCCAATAGCAGAACTAGTACTAACAACAGGAACGTTTCTATCAATAGAATCAGTTATTTCTCCATCAACATACTCCAAATCCTTATTCTTATTAAATAAATAACGATAAGATATTTTACCTGCAAAATACATAGTTAAAGCAAATCCCAAAACACATATACCATATAATACTGGTATCATCATTTTCTTTATTCTTCTATTAAACATATATTTATCACCTCAGTTATAATTTTCTCCTAAAACTGAAATAATATACATATATTTAAATTTTTTTTAATTCAGTGCCAGTATAATAATACTTTAGAATATCAATATAACTATAACCATCAAGTGCCATACCTTCTGCTCCATACTGACTCATACCAACTCCATGTCCATAACCAATCATATCAAAGATAACCATATCATTGTCCTGTGATATCGTAAAATCAGTAGATTTAAGACCAAGTTTTTCATATAAAGTTCTTCCACTAAACTCCTTATCATTAATGGATAAACTAATTACCCTATTAGTGCTACTTCTTTTAATATTTTTTATAACCAACTTATCACTATATTTAAGACCTATCATGCTATAAAAATCTTTTATGTCAAAAGAAAGCCTACTTCTAAAAGCACTTGAAGTTTTTTCATCCCAAGAAGACTTAACGCTTACCAAATATGGAATATCATTATTAAAAACTAGTGAAGAAGATTCCGTATATCCATTACTTGTAGAAAAAAATAAAGCATCAATAATTTCATTATTATAAGTTAAACATTCATTTTGGGTTTCGTTAACAACTTCTCTCAATTTATTAATATTAATAGTATATTTATCATCCCATGCTTGTTTAAGATAATTATTATCTAAATAAACTTGATTAATTACAGTATCAACAACATCATAATCTAAATCCTTATTATATTCCATTTTCTTCATTGCATAACTACGAGCAGCTACAGCCTGTGCTTTAAAAGCCTCTTTTTCAAAATATATAGGCATTTCTCCAGCCAAAACACCAACCAAATACTCTTCTAATGGCAAATAAATAATTTCACCACTATCTTCTCTCTTAACTCTAATAATCTTATTAGATACATAGTTAAGCTTGACTACTTCTCTTTTATTAATATCAAAAAATATTACAACGAAAAAAGGAATAACAACAATTATTAAAGTATAAATAACTAGTTTTCTCATATTTAGTATCTCCCATTCAAGTATATGATATACATAAAGAAAAAGTTGTCAAAAAAAAAGAAGTTATCTACCACTTCTTAAAAGTTCAAAAGTTACATTTGTAGTTAAAGGAATTAAATTAGGATCTCTTTCACTACTAAAAGCTAAATCAAATAAAGTTCCTCTACCATATCCAACATTACCACCTCTGTCAAGAACAATACCTAGAAAACTATCCATACCAGGAACATTACTAATTCGAATAATCGAATAAAAAGGAAATGAAGGATCAGCAGCTAATACTCTTACCGAACCAAATTCACTATCATTATAATAAATCGATTTTTTTAAATTAAAACCACTACTAGTAATCCCAGAACATCCATAACAATCTGCACCATATCCTGTTAGAGTACCAGTTACCGTCTGAATAACTGCTCTCTCTTCTTTTAAAGAAATAGAATTATTATTATTATTACTCTGATCAGTGTTATCACTATCTGAAGTAATATTAACATTCCCATTTTGATCATCACTAGTTTTTGAAATTACTTTTTTAGTTTTCACTTCTACTGGTGTATCAGAAATTTTTTCTTCAACTTTAACTTCTTCTTTAATATCTACTAAATTTTCAATAGTTTTACTATCACTATTTTCAATACTTTCTTTTAACTTAAAAGAATCATCAAATCTAAGAAGAGTATTATTATCCATCTTCTTAAAATTATTATTTTCTGCTACAAATACAATTTGATTACTATCATTATTGCTATATAACGTAAATGCAGAAAATAAACCAACAACCATAATTAATGAAGAAACAGTAATAATCCTAACGAGCTTATCTTTCATACAAATAATCACCTCATTAATATTTTATAAGCATATTAATTGTATCATCATTTATTTAAAAAGTCAAATAGCCTACTAGCATTATCAGCTGTAACCCTTAAAATATCGGTAGTAGATTTCCCTTTAATATCACCAATACACTTAGCAATTAAAGGTATATATTTAGGACTATTTATAGTACCTCTATATGGTTCAGGAGTAAGATATGGACTATCTGTCTCTAATAATATATATGATAAATCAGTATCATTTACTACATCTTTAATATTTTTAGCATTTTTAAAGGTAACAACTCCCCCTATACCAATCATATACCCTAATTTAATAAATTCTCTAGCCATTTCTAACGAACCATTAAAAGCATGAATACTTCCTTTCAACTTATATTCTTTCAAAATATCTAATGTATCTTGAATAGAATCCCTACTGTGAACTATAATAGGTTTATTATATTTTTTAGCAATATCTAGTTGTCTTCTAAAAACATAAATTTCTTTTTCTTTGTCTGTATCATTATAGTGATAATCAAGACCAATCTCACCAATAGCTACAACCTTCTTATCATTAATATGATCTTCTAACCAAGAAAAATACTCATCTTTAAAATCAGCAAGTTCCGTCGGATGAAAACCAATCGCAGCATAAATATCATCATACATATTAGCAAGTTCAATAGTCTCTATATTACTTCTCATATCACATCCATTAACAATAAATTTTGTAACTCCTACTTCCTTACACTCATTAATAACATCATCTATATTATTATAATATTCTTTGTATAAATGACAGTGTGTGTCTATATACATATTATCTCCTCCAACAAAAAAATCATACTATAACCATAGTACAATTATTTTCTAAATCTTTCAATAAAATTTTTAAAAATAAGAATAAAAATAAACCCTAAATATATATAATCAATTCTATTCTTATTAAATACTGCTAAAACTACTAATAACAATATAAATATACTAGAAAGTATTTCCATATGAATATCCCTAGCTTTAAGCATAACCCTTCTATCTCCTTTTCTTCTTTTTAGGGCACTACTCCCAAAATATACCATATATTTTTTACCCTGTAAATATCATTTTTTTAATTTTACACATTCATTTACATAAAAAAAAGAGAAACTAGTTCTCTATTCTTTGAAATAATACTTCAGGATTATTAACCTTAGTACCTGATTTATATCCACCAAACTCTTCTATACTATCAAAACCTTTAAAATCAGTATTAATCTGATAAAAGATCTTTTCACTAGTCTCAGGCATAAAGGCTTGAAGTAGTACTGCTCCTATTCTAATACCCTCAACTAAATTATAGATAACAGTATTAAGTCTATCCTTCTTACTCTCATCTTTAGCAAGTACCCAAGGAGTAGTTTCATCAATATATTTATTACATCTTCTAAATAAATCAATAACTTCCTCTAAAGCATCAGCTACTCTAAGATTATCCATTTTGTCATCTATAATATTTTTCTTACCTATAACATAATTTTTAAACTCAGTATCAATATCTTCACAAGTATTAGTATTAGTATTAGTATTAGTATTAGTAATAATACCATCAAAATACTTATTAGCCATACCAATCGTTCTATTAACTAAATTACCAAGCACATTAGCAAGATTACTATTAATAGAATCAATTAATAATTCTCTCGTATAATTACCATCTGAAGCAAAAGGAATTTCATGTAACATATAAAATCTAACAGCATCTACTCCAAATTCATTAACTAAATCATCAGCATAAGTAATATTACCCTTACTCTTACTCATCTTATCATTACTAAATAAAAGCCAAGGATGACCAAATATCTTATGAGGAAGATCAAGTCCTAATAAATGAAGAATAATAGGCCAATATATCGTATGAAATCTAAGAATATCTTTACCAATAATATGTACATCACATGGCCAATATTTCTTAAATTCTTCACCTAGTTCACCGCGTACATTATATCCTAAGAAAGTAATATAATTAGATAGTGCATCAATCCATACATAGACTACATGATTAGTATCAAAAGATACAGGAATACCCCATTTAAAAGAAGTTCTAGATACACATAAATCTTGTAGTCCAGGTTTAATAAAATTATTCATAATTTCATTCTTTCTAGATTCCGGTTCAATAAATCCAGGATGACTTTCAATATAATCTTCTAACCACTTAGAATACTTACTAGTTCTTAAGAAATATGCTTCTTCACTAGACTCATGTACTTTTCTACCACAATCAGGACATTTACCATCTATAAGTTGACTCTCCGTCCAAAAAGATTCACATGGAGTACAATATAAACCTTTATATTCTCCTTTATAAATATCTCCTTGTTCATATAACTTCTTAAAAATATCTTGTACTACTCTTTCATGATTCTTATCCGTAGTTCTAATAAATCTATCATAACTAGTATTCATAATATCCCAAATATTTTTAATTTCTCCAGCAACTTCATCAACATATTCCTGTGGACTAACTCCTTTTTCTTTAGCCTTAATCTCTATCTTTTCACCATGTTCATCAGTACCAGTCTGAAAATAAACATCATACCCACTTAATCTCTTATACCTAGCAATAGCATCAGTTAATACTATCTCATAAGTATTACCAATATGCGGTTTAGCACTAGTATATGCAATTGCCGTACTAATATAAAACTTTTTATTCATCTTTTTCATCTCCATTCGTACTACCAATACCACCTATTCTATCCCCTATAGCCATATCATCATCAGTAATAAAGTAAGGAGTAAATATACCTTGAACAAACCTATCACCTTTCTTCATTTTTAATACCTTATCTCCTTCATTTTTAAGAGCTACCATAATATGACCATCATTCTCTTTATTTCCATAATAATCTTTATCAATAATACCTACCTGATTACACATCCGAATGTTATATTTAAAACCAAGACTACTCCTTATATAAATAGCTAAGTATTCATTATCTTCCATCATACACTTAATACCAGTAGGAATAATCTTTCTTTCTCCTGGATTCAAAGTAAAATCAAGAATACTATAAAAATCATATCCTGCAGAATATTTAGTACTCCTTTTAGGAAGTATTATATCATCATAATTACCATCAGGAATATCTCTAATAAATACTTCTTCTTTAACCTTTTCAAATCTTCTCATAACAATCATCTCCAAAAAAAAAGATAGTAACACAAAGGACGAAATATATCCGTGGTACCACCTTACTTCTTTAACTCATTAAGCTATAACGCGCTACCGTTTACACCTATTAGATATAACAGCTCCAGAACCATTTATAATACCTTTCACTATCTATTTTCCACCATCATAGACTCTCTATAAAATACTAAGTAATTACTCTTTCCTTCATCGCTTTACAACAAGATTTTACCATATAATTATATATTTTACAATACTTTTTTTATTTAACCGCTTCGCTACCCGAAGTAACAAGTTACTTCTCCATAACCCAGTATTAGAAAAATCTTCTATCAACAGGTATTGTTGATAGAAAAAAAATCATAGACTTTAATCTATGAATTGTTTACTAAGTAATTTAGATAAAATAATTCCCATCTTATCTTCAACATCTGTAATAGGAGTATCCGTACTAATAATAATAACACTACCAATAGCATCCCCATTATCCACAATCGATGTAAAAGTATAATAACCATTATCTTCTTCATCCTTAATCACACTAAACATCTTCTTTTGCTTTTCCGAAAAAGAGTCTCTCCTATCAATACTTCTCTCAGTAAATTCATTAATTTCTTTACCTAAATATTTCTTCTTTAAAGGACCTGCTACTGCAATAACTTTATCTCTATCCGTAACAATAATATTATGTTTAATAATCTGATTAAAAGCTTCTACATAATCAACAGATACACTCTCTATATTCTCTAACTGAGAATATTTTTTTAATACAATAGAATCTCCTTCTACAAATACTTCTAAACTTTCACCATTCTTAATTCTAAGATTCTTTCTAATCTCTTTAGGAATAACAATTCTACCTAGCTCATCAATTCTTCTAATAACACCAGTAGTCTTCAATTAATATCACCTTTAACTTTCTCTTTTATATTCTTCCATATAACTAAATATTTATACAAATAATATAAAAAAATTAAAGATACTACTCAAACTAAAAAATCAATATCACAATTAACGATATTAATTTTAATTAATTATCCTAATAAATTATCTAAATATGATTCATCCCATTCATATGCAAACATATCTTTATTAGTTTCTTTTCCTTTCATTGAACTGTTTTCAGTATAATTTTCTTTTTCAAGTAATGACTCAATTTTACTATCGTCAGTTATAATATATTTATTTAATAACAATTCAAATTTTTTAGTGCCATCATACGTTACAATTATTCTTTTCATACAAACGCCACCAAAACCAGAAGCATCTACATATTTTGATAATTTAAATTTTACCATTTCTTTCAAAACAGATTTAAATTGACCATTTGTTAAGTATTCAGGATCAGGACAACTATCTCCAGGTTCAAAAGTTTTTGGAACGTTACGGTTATAAACTGCGATTTGGCTAATATTATGAGTTAACAAATATTCAGCCCATTCTGGTAAACTATCTTCTTCAGTTTGAGAAACATTAGATGTTTCATTGTTATTAGCATTATTTTCTACTGGTACTTGTGGTTCATCACCTTTCAAACTAATAGTCCCTGTAGCAAACAACAGACACAAAGCTCCTAAAACAACTACTAATACAAATAATACAACTATTAATCCTTTATAACTTTTTTCTTTTTCCATTTTCTAAACTCCTTTCTACAATAAATATAGCATAATACTTAATTATTTTCAATCATTATCATTCAATATATTCAGCATCAACTATTTATAATGAAATCATCTAATAGAAGACTTTCCGCGAATTAGCTTTAGCTAATGAGTTAGCGATAGCGGTAAACTAAAAAAAAATTAAAGATAAATATTATCTCTAATTCTTTTCTATTTCTTTAATAATCTTATCAAACGATTCATTTAAATAACAAATAAAATGTTTCTCATTTTTAGTTAAAAATATTCATTTTATTATAAACTTATTATTCTTCATCATAATTAAAATAATGATCAAATTGATTTTCTGTTAATCCATCACTAGATTTTTTTAATGTTATTCCTCTAAAATTATAACCATCCGTATCAATAGTTTTATCTTGATTAACAGTCAATATTGTAGTTACATTTTTTGTTTTTGACTTACTTGCACCACTATTAGTATCATATAAAGGATTTAAAATAATTTGATTTCCTTTTATAGTATAATTACCAATAAAGCCAACAGGTGCCATGTAGGACCAGGTAAATGAAAATGTCCCATTATCATATAAATATAATGAATAAGAAGTTTTGTTAGTACTATTCTCTTGTATTTCAGCTGTATAATATCCTGATACCTCTTCATAAGACAAATTGTCATCTTGTTTTTCATTCACTTTACTGTCACACTTGTCAACATTAACAAATGTAACATAATAGTGATAACAACCTAATCCCAATAAAATAACTACTAAAATAACAAGTAATACTTTAAGTCTTTTATTCTCCTTTTCAATATTTTCCATTTTTCTAAACTCCTTCCTACCTTAATTTTATCATATCACAAAAATAATTAAAAGCATTTTATTACAATTTAATCTTTATATATAGCATTACATCTAACTAAATGTTTATTCCAACTACAAGACTATGGAGAAACAATTTATTGTTTCGGGTAGCGCTAGCGGTTACCAAAAAAAATTAAAGATAAATATTATCTCTAATTCTTTTCTATTTCTTTAATAATCTTATCAAATAATTCATTTAAATAATAAATAAAATGTTTCTCATTTTTAGTAATATCTAAAATAATATGAATCTTTTTATCTTTATAAGAAAACTTAAAGTTCTTATTAATATCATAAGCATCAAAGAATAACTTTTCTCCATCAATTTTAGATGAAGTAAGTATCGGAAGAACTACTTCTATAAAGTTCTTAGACTGTTTAGATTCCTTAACACCAAGAATCTTAGCCTGTTTTTCAAACCACTCCTCATGCATATAAATAACCATCTCATCAGTAACTCTACCAAATCTATCTTCAAGTACATTCTTAAGATTAATAATATCCTCTTCACTATTAATATCATTAATCATCTTATGAATCTCAATCTTAATCTCATCATCCGGAGCATACTCATTAGTAATATGTGTTTCAACTTCGATTAAAGGCTTAATATTAGTATCTTCTTCTTCTACCTTAATACCCTTTAATTTATCAACTTCTTCTTTAAGCATCTTTAAATACAAATCAATACCAATACTATCAATAAAACCAGACTGTTCACTACCAAGAATATCCCCAGCACCTCTTATTGATAAATCTCTCATAGCAATCTTAAAACCACTACCAAGTTCCGTAAATTCTTTTATCGTATTAAGTCTCTTAACAGCTAAATCATTAAGTTCTTTTCTATTATCATACATTAAATAAGCATAACCTATCCTATCACTTCTACCAATTCTACCTCTAATCTGATAAAGTTGCGATAAACCAAATCTATCAGCATCAAGAATAATTAAAGTATTAACATTAGGTATATCAATACCCGTCTCAATAATCGTCGTACATAGTAAAATATCAAATTCATGATTAATAAAATCATTCATAACATCTTCAATATCTTCTTTACTCATTCTACCATGAGCATACCTTACTTTAGCTTCAGGAACAATATCATTAATAAAGGATATTCTACTATCAAGTTTATCAATATTATTACAAAGCATAAATACTTGACCATCTCTAGATAACTCTTTATATATAGCATCCTTAATAATATTCTTATTCTCAGGTATTACATAAGTTTGGATAGGTCTTCTCTTCTCCGGAGGAGTCTCAATAAGAGCAAGACCCCTAACCCCAGACATCGACATCTGAAGAGTTCTAGGAATAGGCGTAGCACTAAGAGTTAATACATCAATATTATTCTTATATCTCTTTATCTTCTCTTTATGTACAACACCAAATCTCTGCTCCTCATCAATAATTAATAATCCTAAATCCTTAAAATCCACTTTATCATTCAAAAGCTTATGTGTACCAAATAAAATATCAATCTTACCTTCTTTTAATTTACTATAAATTTCATTCTGTTTCTTAACACTAGTAAATCTATTAAGTAAAGCAATATTAACCGGAACATCACTAAATCTTTCTAATGCCGAATTATATTGCTGATTAGATAAAATAGTCGTCGGACATAAATAAGCTACCTGTTTACCATCATTAATAGCCTTAAATATAGCCCTAAAAGCAACTTCTGTCTTACCATAACCAACATCACCACATAAAAGCATATCCATTGGCTTATCACTTTCCATAGCCTTCTTAATAATTTCCGTTGCTCTTATCTGATCAGAAGTAGGTTCATACTGAAATTTACTCTCAAACATAATCTGATTCTCATCATCAGCTGAAAAAGCATATCCTTTAGCCATTTCTCTCTCTACTGATAACTTCATTAAGTCGCCAGCAATACTTTCTAACTTCTTTCTAACCCTTGCCTTCTTCTTTTCCCAGTTATCAGATGATAAACTATCAAGTCTAACTAAAGCCCCATCAGAAGCACTAAACTTACTAATCTTATCAATCTTCTCTACTGGTAAATATAAAACATCTCCATCAGCATAAATAAGCTTAATATAATCTTTCTTTAACCCATTCTTAGTAAGAGAACAAAGTTCCCCATAAATACCAATACCATGATCAATATGAACAATATAGTCACCCTTAACCAAATTATCAATATTACTAATCTTCGTTCCTACTCTAAACTTATTCTTACTCTTTTTCTTTTCCTCTATCTTACCAAATAAATCATTAACAGATATTACTACATAGTCTTCATACATAAAACCATTCGTAATATACTTATTAATAATATTAATCTTACCCTTAATAATCTCATTCTCATTAGTTAATATAACATCATCATTAATATCCAAATAACTAACAATTCTTTTAACTACTTGTTTCTTATCAATACACAAAATAATTGTCTTACCCTTAAGTAAATACTTATCTAAATCACTCTTAATCCTCTCAAAATTACCAGCATAATTATCAATATTAAAAGATAAATAACTGTAACTCTTAATTTTTTTATCCACTAAATTATCAATATCCATCATATAAATAACATCATTAACCTTAATATCATTTATATCATACATATAATTAGTCTTAATACTATCATTAACTTCCTCATCATACCCAAGTATCGTCTCTCTAAGAAGTGAATAACTAGTAACAATCTGATTATAATCATAATAAACCACTATAGCATCATCTAAGTATCCCCATAAACCATCTACATCACTAGAATAATTAAGTAAATATTTCTGCTTTCTATTTACATTATCATCAATTTTTTTATCTATTAAAAACTCTGTAAAAGGATAAATATCAATACTATTAAGTTCTTCATTAGATAACTGAGTATCTAAATCAAAATATTTAATACTATCAATATCATCCCCCCAAAACTCAATTCTAACCGGAGACTCTTCACCAATAGGAAAAATATCAATAACATAACCCCTAATAGCCATCTCTCCACTTTTACTAACTAAAGGAACGTTTTCATATCCAAGTTCATATAAATCGTTAATAAATTTATCCCTATCAATACTATCACTCTTAGATAATTTAATAAACTTAGACTTATATAATTCTTTACTAGGTAAATACCTAAGCATACCAGTCATATTCGTAACAACAATATATTTATCATCATCACATAATTTATTTAAAGTACTAAGTCTTTCAATCATAAATTCAGGACTAATTGAAGTAGCTTCACTAGCAATAAAATCATCCATCGGAAAAAATAAAACCCTATCAGTATAACAAGAAATTCTATTATAAATATCATTAGCTTCATATAAAGAATTACAAAATACAAGTATATTTCTCTTATATTTACAAAAATAATCATAAATATAAATACTATTAAGTTCTTTATTCAAACCAGTAACACTATAATCATTCTTACTATTTATATCAAATAAACCATCAAAAAAAGCCATAATATTTCCTCCTTTCCACGCACCAAAAAGATACAAATACTTGTATCTAATTATTATTCATACTATTATATTTCTGTTTCAATTTATCTAAATCCATATCTATAAAATCATTTATAATATTATCAAGTTTATCATAAATATGCTCTAAAGTATTAATATCATCTTTACTAAACTTACCAAGAACATAATCCTTAGTATCCATTTCTTTATTATTCGAAATACCAATCTTTAATCTCGTATATTTCTGACTACCCAGACACTCACTAATATTCTTAATACCATTATGACCACCACTAGAACTATCATAAACTATTCTAATCTTACCAAACTCCATATCCAAATCATCTTGAATAACAAGAATATCACCAATATCTATATCATAAAAAGAAACAATCTTACTAACAACCGTCCCAGATAAATTCATAAAAGAAAGAGGTTTAATAAGTAGTACCTTTTCGCAATCAATATTAATACTAAATATCTCGCAATTAAATTTTTTATCAAACTTAAAAGAATAACCATCTTTTTTACTAATATAATCCAGTAGTCCAAAACCAATATTGTGTCTCGTATTAACATACTCTTTACCTGGATTACCAAGACCCACTACTAACTTCATAACTCACACTCCCTTATGATATAAACTATATACTTCTCCCTTAGGAATATCTCTTTCTTTAGCTACTCTTTTAATAGCATCCATTACAGAAACACCAGCTTTAATATATAAATTAACAGCATCAACAATACTTAAAGAATTATCAACATTCTTACCAGAATAGCCTTCAACTACAATAACAAATTCACCCTTTTCAGGAATTAAGTTTTTTATTTCGCTTATTCTTCCACGATAAATACTTTCAAATTTCTTAGTAATTTCTCTCGATATACTAATATTTCTATCTCCAAATACCTCTAACATCAACTCCAAAGTCTTCATAATTCTATGAGGAGCCTCATAAAAAATCATTGTACATTTAATATCAGAAAGATCTTCCAACTCTTTTTTTCTTTTATTATCATTACTATTTAAAAAACCATAAAACAAAAAAGGCTGCGGAGCAATCCCCGAACTAATAAGAGCAGGAACAAAAGCCGTAGCACCAGGAAGAGCAACAACATTATATCCCGCACTTATAATATATTGTGCTGTCTTATATCCAGGATCACTAATAATTGGGGTTCCCCTATCAGTAACAAGAGCAACACTTTCTCCTCTTTTTAGATACTCTAACACTTTTTCTTTAGCAGTATCCTCATTATGCTCATGAAGAGGAGTAAGTTTCTTCTTAATACCCAAATAATTAATTAAATTAAGAGTTACCCTCGTATCTTCTGAAAATATAACGCTAACCTCTTCAAGCACCTTAACAGACCTATAGGTAATGTCATCCAAATTACCAATCGGTGTAGAAACTAAATATAAAGTAGCACTATCATCATAACTATTTTGAACCATAAAATCACTCTCCAAACATAGACCTAACTTCATCGGAATAAATATCCTTTTTATCATAAACAAAAAGTGGACTAAGAAGTTTAAGTCCAGTTCTACCTCCCTTAACTCCTTCAATTAAAACTAAATCACTATCTTTTTTATGATTAGGATAAACAAATCTAATTTTTTTAGGTTCAATATCATACATTTTCATTGTATCCACTATCTCCATTAATCGTTCTGTTCTATGAATTATAGCAAGTCTACCATTCATACGAAGTAAATACCTTGAAATTTTACAAACATCCTCAAAACTTAAAGTTTTTTCATGTCGCGCTTTAGCTTTAATTAAACTATTATTAACAAAAGAATCACTATTTGTTCTAAAATAAGGTGGATTACATGTAATAACATCAAAAAAATCAGATTTAAATCTACTATAAAGATTATTTACATCATCATTAATAAGATTTATCTGTTCATTCATATTATTTTCATTAACAGATGTAATTCCCAAATCAAATATTTCTTTTTGAAGTTCAACACCATAAATATGTGCCTTAGTACGAAAAGATAAAAACATAGGAATAGGAGCATTACCAGTAGCTAAATCAATAATATTTTTATCCCTTAAATTAATTGTAACAAAGTTAGCCAACAAAACACTATCAAGAGACATTTTAAAAAAATCTGTATCTTGATAAATATAATAACCACTGTAATTAAGTAGCCTATTTTTTACTATCATTTTTATCAACTTCTAAAACTTCACTATCAATCAAAACCTTGTATTTTCGATTTAAAGGATCTGAAGCAATAACCTTTCCTTCAATACCATCAATAATAACTTTCTTACCAATTTCAGGAATATCCTTTCGCGCTTCAACATACTCATTATTCTCATAATTAAGACAACATAAGAGTCTACCACAAACACCATTAATTTTTGCAGGATTTAAAGCAAGTCCCTGATTCTTAGCCATATTAATTGAAATAGTATCAAATCCTGTTAAAAAAGTATTACAACAAAGAAAACGTCCACATGGTCCAAGTCCACCAACTTCTTTTGCCTTATCTCTTATACCAATCTGTCTAAATTCAATTCTCGTTTTAAATCTTGACCCCAATTCTTTTGCAAGATTTCTAAAATCAACTCTTTCATCAGAAAGAAACCTAATAAGTAATTGCGATTTATCAAAATTAAACAAGGCATCAATAATAGTCATATTAAGACCATCTCTCTTAACAAACTCAACACATTTATTTTTTGCCTTTTCAGCATCTTTAATATTACTTAAATACTTCATATAATCTTTTTTTGAAGCAATTCTAACAATATCATCAACATTAGAAGAACTTTCATCATCCAAAATTTCAACAATCTTAGCAAATTGAAGACCTTTATCGTTTCTTACAATAACATTAAAATCTTTCTTCAAAGAAAGACCATTAGAATTAAAATAACATAATTTTCCAGTATCACCTATCTTAACACCAACAATACTCATAAATTATCACCACACATATCTATAATCATTTTATCAATAAGCAAAAAAATATTCAAATTCTTTTTAATACTTTCCCTACTATCAATAATAATATCAAGCTTATTTATAAGCTTATCCATCGAATTAGAATCACTTATAAATTTAATATTATCAATTTTATCACCAAAAAAAATAACATTCAAATTAGATTTATATCTTAAAGAATCTAAATAAACATTAATAAGCAATTCTAAAGCCATAATATTAGCATCACGATCTTTAAATAGCGAATGCCATATATTTTTGGAATAAACAATACTACTTAAACCATTCTTTTCAATAAAAAGAGCAAAATTCATAACATTTTCAATATTTTTTACTGCTTCATCTGATGATATTTTACCATAATAAGAATCAAAAAACAAATTATAATAATTAGATAGCGAATCAATACTGTATTTCTTTCTAACAAGTTTAAGTAATTGACATCTAGAAACAATAGTAGGAAGAATCAAATCAAGATCATTAGTAATTAAAATAGCTACAATATCATCAACAGGCTCTTCTAAAAACTTTAAAATCGAATTAGCAGTTTGACTATTCATTTTTTCAGCATTTTTTATTATATATATCTTCTTATTACCTTCAATCGCCTTTTTACTAAACTCATTTTGAATATTAAGAATTTCATCCTTCTTAAGCCAAATACCATCTGTATCAACAATTTTAACATCAAGATAATTTTCCTCATCAATTCGATTACAAATATTTTTTTGACTTTCAAAAGGTAAACCAGCACAAACAATCATTTTAGTAAATGAAATAGCAATATCGAAAACATCAGAATTATTATTAGAATCAAACAAATAGGCATGAGATAATTTATTATTACAAATAGCATTATTTAAAATATGATAAATAAGACTTTGTGAAGTCTTATATTTATCTAACATAAAATCACCTCTTTAAAATATAAGAGAGAAAATAGCAAAACCCATAACAAAAGGAAAGCCAAGAAACATAACAAGAAAAATATTAAATAAATTCATTGGAATAATAAAATTCATCGAAATAGAAAAAATATTAAAAGTATAAATAACAAAAAAACTAAAGATGAATCTCTTAACAGTAAAAAATACTAAATTTAAAAATTTTCTAAACACAAATTTCACCCAATAAAATATATGATTAGCCGAAAAATTATATATCTTTTCTTCCTTCTAGTGCAAATTCTAAAGTCATTGAATCAATATATTCTATATCTGTTCCTATAGGAATACCAGTAGAAAGTTTTGTAATTTTAACATTCTTTCCTTCAAGAATCTTTTTGATATATTGCATTGTCGTTTCACCCTCAATCGAAGGTTTAAGAGACAAAATTATTTCTTCTATACCATCAGTTTCAACTCTCTTAATTAAATTGTCAATATTAACATCTTCTGGTCCAATACCATCTAAAGGTGAAATAAGCCCACCCAAAACGTGATATTTACCTTTAAAAACATTAATTTTTTCAAATAAAGAAATATCCTTTGACTTTTCAACAACAAAAACAATTTTACTATTTCTTTCTTTATCCTTACAAATATTACATATATCATCATCAGTAATATTTCCACATACAGAACATTTTTTTATTTTATCTCTAGCAGAAATAATAGCATCAGCAAAAGATGATAATTTATCCTTATCAAAAGAAATAAGTGAAAAAGTAAGTCTCTCAGCAGTCTTCTCACCAATGCCAGGTAAACTTTTAAAAGACTCAATAATCTCATTAATACAGTTAGGATACATACTACATTAAACCATTAAACATTTGGCCATACTTGCCAAACTTCTCTTCCTTATCTTTTTCCATTTTATCAATAGCCTCATTAACTGCAACTAAAATCATATCTTCAAGCAACTCCCTATCATCATCGGAAATACTATCTATATCGATTTTAATTGAAACAAGTTTATTACTACCACTCATCGAAGCAGTAACAATTTGTGATTTACCAACATATTCCTTACCTTCTAACTCTTTTTGAGACTTTTCAATGTCCTTCTGCATTTTTCTAGCTTGCATCATTAAATTTTGCATATTCATTTTTATCATTCTCCTTACTTAAATTCAATAACACTATCACCAACGAGTTTTTTTAACTCATCAACAGGTGAACTATTATTGTTAACATTTTTATTCTCATCTAATTCAATAATACTATACTTAATACCTTTTTTAATATCATCAACATACTTTTTCTTAATAAAATTCCAATTGTCACTGCTGACCGAAACAACAAGAATTTTATAACCAATAACTTTTTCTAATAATGTTTCAACATTTTCTATATTATTATTAATTCTATCAACAACTGAAGTAAGATTATTAGAAATAATAATATAATCCTCAGATGCCGCAACAACAGTACAATCCTTAAGTAACCCAGCAACCATTGAAAAAGAGTCATCACATAAATAATTTTCTAAAGTTTTCCATTTTTCCTTAACATTGCTTAATATATTCTTTTTTGCCGTAGCTAAAGTATTATTTATTCTTCCCTTAACATCAATAATTACTGAAGAAAAATCATTATTATCATCCACAAGATAACCAGTATTTTTAATTTTATTTTCATTAATAGAATTATAAATTATTTCCCGGGAAATAATTGCATTATTTACTTCAGGACTTTCTCTGCTAATATCATTATTAAAAATCTTACTAGAATATTTTAAGATAGATATCATAAATAAAATAGAGCCATGAGAAGATGTTTTAATTGAATGTAGTGTATCATTAAGCACAACAATCAAATCATAAAAATAATCAATAGATAAAACATCAGATATTTCTCGTATACAATCATTTTTCAAGGAAACACTTGATAAATAATTAGCATTTTTAAATAAAATAATATCCTTTATATAAATAATAAATTCTTCAATAAACTTACTAATTTCTTTACCATCACTAATAAATTTATCAACAAAATCAATAATTTTAATTTTGTCATTAACAGAAATAGCCTTAATCAAATCATTAATATCTAAATAAGAAACAGAACCATTTACCTTATATATATCATCTAAAGTAATATTACCATTAGCATAAGCAGCAAGCTGATCAAGCAAATTAATTGCATCTCTCATACATCCATCAGAAAGTCTTGCAATTTCAAAAAAAGCATCATCCTCGCACTTAATATTTTCAGATACCGAAATTTTCTTAAGTCTATCAACAATTTTGCAATCATCAATCCGAGTAAATCTAAATTTCTGACATCTTGAAGCAATAGTCAAAGGAATTTTATGAGGTTCAGTGGTAGCTAAGATAAAAATAACATGAGATGGAGGCTCCTCTAATGTTTTAAGCAAAGCATTAAAAGCCTGTGTAGTAAGCATATGTACCTCATCAATAATGTATACTTTATACTTAGAAGTAGTAGGAACAAGATTAATCTTATCTCTTATTTCTCTAATTTCATCAACACCATTGTTAGAAGCTGCATCAATTTCAACAATGTCGCTACTATTAAGAAAATTTAAGCAACTAAAACACTTTCCACATGGATTACCATTTTCAAGGTGTTCACAATTAACAAGACGCGCAATAATCTTTGCAATAGTAGTCTTACCAGTTCCCCTAGGACCAGAAAACAAATAAGCGTGAGATATCTTATTATTAATAATAGCATTTTTTATAACAGTTACAATATCTTCTTGACCATAAACATCATCAAAACATATTGGACGATATTTACGATACAACGCTAAATAACCCATTAATAACACCCACCTTTTTTTACTACATACTTTATTATATCATGTATGTTTAAAGATGTAAATTAATGAAATAAATAATTTATACTAGAAATTCAAAAAATAAAATTAAAATTTTAAATAAAACATTATTTTAGGCGTTTAATTCGAAAAAAATCAGATAAAATATTAGAACAATCAACATTTTTCATATTATAAAAATTAATATTATCGAGAGCTTTAATATCAAACATTTGTTTGCTTTTACTACTAGTACCATAATATACATTTTTAATACGACATTCCAAAATTGCACCAGTGCACATTAAACAAGGCTCTAGAGTAGTATAAAGTATACAATCATCCAATCTCCATGATTTAAGTTTCTTACATGCTCTATCAACAGCTAAAATTTCAGCATGCATGATAGCATTGTTTTTTAATTCTTTGCAATTATGTGCTCTAGAAATAATATGATTTTTATAAACAATAACACATCCAACAGGAATTTCATCTAAATCAAAAGATTTTTTAGCTTCTTTAAAAGCCTCATTTAAAAAAAATTCATTCATAAAATAACCACCTATTTTCATGTTCCACGTGGAACATGAAAATAGTAACATAATAAAAAAAATCTATCAATATAATTTAAAAAAGCTTCACTATACTAATAATTAATTATTCAACATTACAACACAACTATTAAAATACAATTAAATACATAATTTTTTATTACGTTCCACGTGGAACATAATAAAATAAATATATAAATATAAAGTTATCAACAAATTAAAAATTTAACTAATTAAAATAATGATAAATAAAAGTATTACTCATGTTCCACGTGAAACATGAGTAATAGATAAAAACCTAATTCCAATATTTACTTTATATATAGTATGATTTACATCTAATTTGTTTTAATAATAAAATTGTAAATTTATAACCTATCAACAAGAAAAAAACATTGAATAAATTAAATTACGGTATATGTTCCACGTGGAACATTAATTAAATAAAAAATTATAAATTGAAACTAACTCTATCAACAACAAAATATTTTAATAAATAATAACCATATTGAAATCAAACGATGTTCCACGTGGAACATAAAAAAAGATACACACAAAACTTATATGTTAAAGCTGCTGATTTCCATCCCTGACTTGATTCCATAAAGTAATGTTGTATCAATAAAAATATACAATAAAATACAAAATAAAGCAATTAATTGCAAAGAAAGAATTACACAAACAAATGTTTGTGTAACAAAAATATTTCCCGGGAAATAATTAGCAAAGGAGAGTTATTAACTCTCCTCATTATCAGACTTATCTTCATCGATTTGCTTATCAACAATTGCAACTGAACTTACTAAGCTATCATCCTTTAAATTTATAAGTCTAACACCCTGTGTAACCCTACTCATAGTAGAAATCTTATCAATACCCATACGGATAATAATACCTGAATCAGTTACGATCATTAAATCCTCTAAATCATTTACCGATTTAAATGCAACAAGCTTGCCATTCTTATCAGTTACATTTAATGTCATAACACCTTTACCGCCTCTATTGGTTAAACGATATTCATTAACAGGAGTTTTTTTACCATATCCTTTTTCAGTAACAACAAGAATATTTTCATCATTATTAACAGTTTCCATACCAATTAAAAAACCACCATCAAGGTTGATACCTTTAACACCAGAAGCTCCTCTTCCCATTACTCTAATTGTTTTCTCATAAAAACGTACCATTTTACCATTTGAACCTGCAAGCATTATCTCATTATTTCCAGTCGTCTTTTTAACAGATACAAGTTCATCATTGTCTTTTAGTGTAATGAATTTTTTTCCATTATTTCTTATACTATCAAATTCCGAAATATCAGTTCTTTTAATAAGACCATTTTTAGTTGCAAAAACAAGATATTTACTTTCTTCATTACCTGATATTTTCAATAATGAAGTGACTTTTTCATCTTTTTCTAAGGATAATAAATTAATAATTGGTAGACCTTTTGACTGTCTGTTAAACTCAGGTATTTCATACCCTTTAATACGGTAGACTTTACCTTTATTAGTAAACATCAAAATGTAGTCATGAGTTGTAGAATTAATTAAATGCTCAACAAAATCTTCTTCATTAGTAGACATTCCCTTAATTCCCATACCTCCACGATTTTGAGCTCTATAAACATCTGAAGACATTCTCTTTATATAACCTCTGTTTGTTAGAGTAATAACACTATTTTCAACAGGAATAAGAGATTCATCATCAATATAATCAATAGCGGTCATATCAATAGAAGTTCTTCTTTCGTCAGCATATTTATCTTTGATTTCTAGCATCTCATTTTTGATAATATTAAGAACCTTCTGCGTATCACCAAGGATAGCCTTTAATTCTTCAATAGTTTTAAGAAGTTCAGAAAGTTCAGATTCAATCTTATCTCTCTCTAATCCAGTTAAACGACGTAATTTTAATTCCAAAATAGCATCAGATTGAATTTCCGTCAAAGAAAATCTTGACATTAATTTAGTTCTAGCTTCAACATCACTTTCAGCATTCTTTATAATTTTAATTACTTCGTCAATATTATCAAGTGCAATCTTATATCCTTCTAATATATGAACTCTTTTTTCAGCCTTAGCAAGATCAAATCTAGTTCTACGTATTATAACTTCTTTTTGATGATCAATATACTTTGCAATAATATCTTTAAGACCTAAAGTCTTAGGAGTAAGACCGTCTAACATTAAGAATATAATACCGTAAGATATTTGAAAATTTGTATGCTTAAATAAGTTATTTAAAACAACTTGAGCATTAGCATCTCTCTTTAATGAAATAGTAATCTTTACACCATTTTTTAAATCTGTATGATAATCAGAAATACCATCAATAATTTTATTATGAACAAGTTCCGCAACCTTATTTTTAAGTTCCATAGTATTAACACCATATGGTACCTCAGTTATTACAATATTATTATGATTTCCCTCTTCTTCAATTTGCGCCCTACTTCTTATTGTAATTGTACCACGACCAGTATCATAGGCTTTCCTAATACCAGAATTACCTAAAATAACGCCACCAGTAGGAAAATCAGGACCTTTAATATATTTCATAAGACCTAACGTATCAATATCTGGATTATCAATATAGGCAACACATCCATCTATTACTTCACCTAAATTATGAGGAGGTATATTAGTAGCCATACCTACAGCAATTCCCATTGTACCATTAACTAATATATTAGGAAATCTACTCGGTAATACTGAAGGTTCCTTTCTCGTAGCATCAAAATTATCTTCCATATCAACAGTTTCTTTATTAATATCACGAAGAAGCTCAAGAGAAAGTTTAGATAATCTAGACTCAGTATAACGCATAGCGGCAGCTCCATCACCCTCAATATTGCCAAAATTACCATGTCCATCAATTAGCATATATCTCTGACTAAAATCCTGAGCCATTCTAACCATAGCTTCATATATTGAACTATCACCATGTGGATGATAATTACCCATAACCTCACCAACAGTTTTAGCAGATTTTCTATGTGGTTTGTCAGGAGTATAACCACTTTCATACATTGACCATAATATTCTACGATGAACCGGTTTTAAACCGTCACGAAGGTCAGGTAAAGCCCTTGATTTAATAACACTAACTGAATATTCCAAAAAGGAGGTTTTAACTTCATCAACAATATTATTTTCAGACAAACTATCTCTTTCATGAAAATATCCATTAAAATCACTTGAAACTTCAACTTTTTCTAAATTTTCATCATAATCTTTATTTCCATTATTTTCTTCCATAATTTAGTACCTCCTATACATCTAGATTCTGCGCATAAACAGCATTTTCTTCAATAAACTTTCTTCTAGGTTCTACTTCATCCCCCATAAGCTTTTCAAAAATAGCATCGGCAGCTACACAATCATCAACAGTTATTTTTCTTAAAACTCTCTTATTAATATCCATAGTTGTCTCGTTAAGTTCCTCAGCATCCATTTCTCCTAAACCTTTCATACGAAAGATATCATATTTAACATTGGCATTAAGAGTAGATAAATATTCATCTCTTGCCTGTTCATTTAAAACATACTTAATAGTCTTACCATGTTTTATACAGAATAATGGTGGTTGAGCTGCATAGACATGACCAGCTTCTACTATTGGTTTAAAGAAACGATAGAATAAAGTTAACAATAATACCCTAATATGTGATCCATCAACATCTGCATCAGTCATAATTATAATTTTATCATATCTTAATTTAGATAAATCAAATTCCTCGCCAATACCTGTTCCAAATGCAGTAATAATAGTCCTAATTTCCTCATTTGAAAGAGCTCTATCAAGTCTTGCTTTTTCTACATTAAGTATTTTTCCTCTTAATGGAAGTATAGCTTGAGTCATAGAATCTCTACCTTTTTTAGCAGAGCCACCAGCACTATCTCCCTCTACAATAAATATCTCAGATACTTTAGGATCTTTACTTTTACAATCAGATAATTTACCAAAGAAATTACTAGTGGCCATCTCACTTTTTCTGGTTATTTCCCTTGCCTTTCTCGCAGCATTTCTTGCCCTGCAAGCAAGCATCGCTTTACCAATTATAAGTTTAGCTTCTTCCGGATTCTCCATCAAAAAACGTTCAAATCCCTGAGAAAAAATACTATCTGCAAGTTTTCTAACTTCTGAATTACCAAGTCTACCCTTAGTTTGCCCTTCAAATTGAGGGTTTGGATGTTTACAAGAAATGATCATTGTAAGACCTTCCTTAACATCATCACCAGTTAAAGAATCATCCTTATCTTTTAACATATTAAACTTCTTTGCATAATTATTAATAGTTCTAGTTAAAGCTCTTCTAACCCCTTCTTCATGAGTTCCACCATCATGCGTATTAATATTATTAACAAATGAATATATATTATCATTATAGCTCGTATTATATTGCATAGCAACCTCAAGATAAACACCATCTTCTTCACCTTCAAAGTGAATTATATCTTCATGAATTGGAGTTTTTTCTTTATTAATAAATCTCACATATTCGCTTATTCCACCCTCATATAAGAAAGTTTCACCCGTTGTATCTTCTTCGTCACGATCATCTCTAATTGTTATTGATAAACCCCTATTTAGAAAAGCGAGTTCTCTTATTCTAACCTTTAAAGTATTATAATCATATATATCCGTATCAAATATTTCAGGGTCTGGTTTAAACGTAACAACCGTTCCAGTACGATTTATATCACATTTATCAATTACATGAAGTGGCTCAACAGTATGGCCACCATTTTCAAATCTTATATAATTGACAACACCATTTTTGTAAACTTTAACCTCAACCCAACTACTTAAGGCATTAACTACAGATGCACCAACACCATGAAGACCACCAGATACCTTATATCCACCACCACCGAATTTACCACCAGCATGAAGTACAGTATAAACAGTTTCGACCGTTGATAAACCTGTCTTAGGATGTATTTCAGTCGGAATTCCCCTACCATCATCCTTTACTGTAATTGAATTATCCTTGTTTATAATAACCTCAATATTATTACAAAATCCAGCTAAAGATTCATCAATAGCATTATCAACTATCTCCCATACCAAATGATGTAATCCTTTAATATCAGTAGTACCAATATACATACCTGGTCTTTTTCTTACAGCTTCAAGTCCTTCTAAAACCTGAATATCTGATGCATCATAATGTTCTTGATTATTATTATTCATCTAAATCACCATCCTTAATTATTTAAATTTTGTAAAACAATTCTTCCATTATCAATTTTATATATATTAGCATTTTTTCGAATATTTTCTGCAATATTATCTATGTCAGTAGTCGTAACTATTGTTTGAACATCATCTCTAATTGAGCTAAGAAGATTATTTTTCTTATCAATATCTAACTCACTAAAAATATCATCTAAAAGAAGAATTGGGGTATCCCCAGTAATCTTATTAAATAATTTTACTTCAGATAATTTAAGAGCTAAAACAGCACTTCTAATCTGACCTTGACTTCCAAACAATGATAGGTTTTTTCCATTAAGTATAAAATAGAAATCATCTCTGTTTGGTCCTTCTAAAGTCATTTTATGTAATATTTCCTTACTATAATTTTTTTTAATCTTTTCTAAAAAAATATCCTTATCTGAAATAACATCTGTGTGATAAATAAGCTTTAAACCAGAGTCACCAGTTATCTTTTTATACATTTCATCTAAATATTCATTAATATCGTTAATATACTTTTTTCGATATTTAAAAACCTCAACAGAAAAAGAAGAATATTTTTCATCCAAAATATCCAAATAATAATTATCACTCTGCTTATTCACATTAATTAATTTCAAAAATTCATTTCTCTGTCTAAGTAAATCATTATAATCACTTAAATATTTTAAATAAACATTACTTATCTGACTAATTTGCATATTAAAATATCTCCTTCTAGTCGAAGGACTATCTTTAAATATCCATATATTTTCTGCGCTAAATATAATAACATTAACAATAGAGATATATTTGCTTAATTTTTTTACTTCTTTATCATTAACCTTAACCATTTTCCCCTTATCACTAAAAATAATATCAAGCTTACAATCGCTCCTAGTATTATTAGCAATAATTCCACTAATTCTAGCAAATTTTTCATTAAAATTAACTAAATCTTTTTCTTTTACAGACAAAAAAGACTTTGTAACAGCAAGTACATAAATTGACTCTAATAAATTAGTTTTTCCTTGAGCATTATTGCCTATAATAATATTTAATTTGTTGCCAAAATCGACTTCAATATTATCATAATTTCGATAATTTTTTAATTTAATATTTCTGATTTGCATTTAAACATCATTTTCTTGCCCATATCATCACCTTTTTATAGTTTATGTACTCCTATACATATAAATTATATCATATATTCATAAAAAAGAAAAGGAAAAAGACTCACTTTTTTAATCTTTTTTCCTTATAAAATAAGTAATTAGCTATAATTTTTTACTCTAATTGAATTTAAAAATTTCTCAATCCTAATACATTTTGTAATCTGATGATCGATAGTACTATATGAAGTACTAATATTTAGAATTTTTCCACCTTTAAAATAAATTTTAGTATAATTATCTTCTTTTACATATCTCTCGACATTATTATAAGAAATCCATATACATTCCTTAGATTTAGGACTAGCTGTAGGAAAGAATATAATCATATCATACTCAGACACTATAATAGGTGTTTTTATATAATAATTGAAAATGTCGATAACAAATTGTCTCTGCATTTTATATGAATGACCATAGTAACTACAACTTCTTTTTAAAAATTTAAAGCAATCCATTTTAATAACATTTTTATTTTTCTTTTCAATAACCAAAATATTTTTATCATTATCAACATCCTGAGTAAAACATAACACATCTGTATTCAAAATATAATCTTGCATTTACCTCCCCCCTTTCTTGACAGCTATTAAACCACAAAATAATGTCAAAAAATGTCGAATTTTGTCGAAATAAAAGAAAAAACTGCATTTTGCAGTCTTTTAATTAATTAGTTTTTATTGGAAGTACTAATTGAGTAAGCGTATTATCTTCTTTATTTCGAATAATAATAGGAGAAATATCATTATTCATACAAAGCATTATTTTATCCTTATTAAAGCTTTTAATAGCCTCTAACATAAATTTTGAACTAAATGAAATATTTATTTCTTTATCATAATCTATACTCATTTTCTCCTCAACTTTACCGATTTCAGGAGAATTAGAAGATATAATAAGTTCCTTTTTTGCAAGTGATAGATTAATAGTATTTTTTTCTCTATCAGAAGTCAAAAGAGAAGCCCTATCAATCATACTATATAAATCCATAAAAGAACACTCAAATTCTATATCAAATTCACTAGGTATAACATTTGAACTTGTCGGATAAGTACCACTTAATAGTCTTGTTAAAAAGACCAAACTTTTATATTTAAATAATACTTTATTATTAAATAAATGTAATTCAACATTTTCATTTTCATCATCAAGCATTTTAATTAGTTCTATTAAATTCTTACCTGGGATAACTAAATTTACTTCATTATCAATATTATGATCAATATCTACAACTTTTTGAGCAAGCCTATAAGAATCTGTAGCTATTACTTCAAGCTTATTATCATTAAAATTAAAGCTAACACCAGTAAGTAATGGTCTAGTTTCATTTTGCGAAATTGCAAAAACAGTCTGATTAATTATTTCCTTGAACAAGCCAACATTTATAAGAATAGGTTCTTTAGTTTCATCTAAATCCAAATTAGGAAATTCATTAGGGTCAATACCATTTAAAACAAATTCTGTATTACTTGTACTAACTATCATTTTATACCCATCTATTACTTCTATCGTAATGTCAACATCCGGTAATTTTCTGATTATTTCAACAATATACTTACCACCAATTACAACACTACCCTCTTCATCAAAACTAGTAAGCTTTTCCGTAGGTATATATGTTCTTATTGATACATCAGTATCACTAGCATATAAATATAGTCCATCTTTTTTTAAATCAAATTTAATACCAGTTAGAATTGGTATTAAATTCCTCGTAGAAATTGCTTTTGATGTATTAGTTAAACTTTCTAATAATATTTCTTTCTTTACAATAAATTTCATTTTTATCATCCTTCCTTTTTTATTAATTATTATTATTATACTGTTGATAGTGTGTAAATCTTAAGTAAAGTCTTATTTTACACCATTTTTTTATCAACAACACCTGTGGATATTTACATTTTTATCCACTATATTCTATTTTTTAATTCTGAGATAACTGTTTGTAGTTGATTATTAGTCTTTAAATCTTTCTTAATTTTTTGGTAAGCACTAATAATTGTAGAATGATCTCTCCCACCAAAATAGGTCCCCATTTTAGGAAAAGATTCATTTGTTAATTCTCTACACAAATATATAGCAATTTGTCTAGGATAGTTGACATCTTTACTTTTCTTTTTTCCCTTTAATTCTTCTATGTCAATTTTAAAATATTCACAAACAATTCTTTGTATTCGATGAACATCATTCTTAAAGACACTCTTCTCACTCACTCGATCTTTTAAAGCTTCCACAGCAATATCTAGAGTAACAATTCCCTTATTCATCATAAGTGCATAAGCAAATACCCTGGTAATAGCTCCCTCAAGTTGTCTTACATCAGAATCATTAATATTAGCGATGTATTCAATAACTTCAATAGGAATATCTTTAGCAGATTCCTGATGTGATATTTTCTTTTTAATAATACTAACCCTCAGCTCGAAATCTGGAGGAGTTATATTGGCCGTAAGTCCCCAATTAAATCGGGTTCTAAGTCTATCTTCTAGCATCTTTAAATCATCAACAGATCTGTCTGAAGCTATAATTATTTGTTTATTAGAGTCATGTAATTCATTAAATGTATGAAAAAATTCTTCTTGACCTTTAGTAGCAGAACCTAAAAATTGAATATCATCAATAATCAAAACATCAACATTACGATATTTACTCTTAAATAAATCAATTTTTTCAAAATTATTTTTCTCATTATTTCTAACTGCATAAATATAATCATTAACAAATTGTTCACTGGATACATATAAAACTTTTTTATTGGAATTTTCTATTATATAATTTCCAATGGCATGCATTAAATGTGTTTTACCAAGACCACTATTACCATATAAAAATAGTGGATTATATGCTTTACCAGGTTTTTCTGCTACCGCTCTAGCAGCAGTAAAGGCAAATCTATTAGAGTCACCAACCATAAAATTATCAAAAGTATATTTATCATTCAGATTTGCTAAAACACTACTTTGAAAAGGTACACCAACAGTTTCTGTTGACAAATTATCAATATTACACGCTTCTTTATTATCCAGTTCATTTTCTAATTTGAAAGTGAAAGAAAAATTAGTACCCGTAATTGCATTAAATACTTCCTCAATGTCGTCTAAATAGTTTTCTTCCAAATGCTTTTTATGAAGTCCCATAGGAACTATTATAGTAGCTAATCCATTATCAATACTATGTAGCTTAGTATCTTTAAACCATGTATCATAAGATAAAGGGGATATGCGTTCTTTTATTTTATCAAGAAAATTATTCCAAAGAACTTCTGTATTCATGAGCAAAACCTCCCTACCTCAAGATTTCATTTAACTTTATTATATCGCAAAAAATTAATTTGTCCAGTACTATTTTTTTATAAACAAGTATTTTAACAATTTATCAACAATATATCAACAATTTAAATCATTATATTATAAGCAATTGTCCGACATATCAACATATTAGTTTTTTTTTCTTTCAACAGTTGTTTATTATTTTTTTCCACAGCCATGTTGATAAAGTTGATAAATAATAAAAAAGCCATTTTTATAAGGCTTTTTTCTAACTATTTTTCCACTGAACCATCCACTTTTCAAATATTTGGGCATTTGATGAAGAAGGAGTAGGGTTTGGTATTTGCATTTTTACAATCATAGGTATTTTCATCATTTTTCCAAAAGCTACACAAGTACCTGATTGAAGAGATTTCTGTTTTTCAATAACATCTGAACTAACATTAGGAACCATCTTCTCAATGTATTCTAAATCACTAGGATGGTTAATCTTAAAAATAAGAAAGTTACTACACTGAGATAATACATTTTCTGATAGTTCTGTTGGTCTCTGGGTAATTAAATCCATTATTACACCAAATTTTCTTCCTTCCTTAGCTATTCTTTCAAATATATTATAACCAAGAATATCATTATCTTTATCCTTTTGAACATATCTATGTGCCTCTTCAAGCATTATATGTATAGGCATAGAACCTCTATTAGGTAGGTCTTTAATAAAATTAAACAAAAGTCTACTGAAAACTTTAACTATGGCCTTGCTAAATCTATCATCAATACCCTCAAGCACAAAATTTATAATCTGCGCTCTTTTATTGTTATCAACAAGTATTAAATTAGAAACGTATTCATTTATAGTAAAATAATTATTAACATCGAAATAAGAGCGGAGAGAAGAATTAGCAATCATATGAAGTTTAACCTTTAAGGCTAAAGCCTCATTATAAGATTTTTCATTTAAAAGAAGTCCTTCACTAATTAAAGTAAAATTAAGAGCTACTTCTAAATCATCAATAGTAAAATAAGTAGGTACATATTCTTCATTCAAATTAGAATTTTCTAACACAAACCTCTTTATGTAATCAGTAATTAGAACTCTTTCTACAAATTGTCCTTGACTATCAATATCAAAGCATTTTCTAAATTCCCTAGTATATCCAACACCTTCAACCTCAACATCTAAGTTTAATTCCTTCGTATGACAAGAAGTAAGTATTGAGAAAATTTGGTCTCGAATTCTTGCAGAAACCTGATTTGAATACATAACGGATATAATAGCCTTTGCAATAAGATGATTTTTATATTTATTAGATTCTTCATCATTTCTTGAAAATAAAGATACATAAATAAGCATTTTTTCAATAATCATAATTTGAGAATACTCAGTAATATCAAGAATATTAGCATAATCATCAACTGATAAAAGCCATAGAGGTAATTTCAAAATATTTGCTTCATTATCCAGATTACTAGTATACATTTTATAATGAAAATTAAAATTATAGTTTCCGATATCTTTAAATGCATTATCATACTCATTAGTATTATTAAAAATAAAAAATACACTATTAAAAGGAATAAAATTTTTCATATTAAATAAATTTTGAATTAATCTAGCTACACCATATGTCTTACCAGAACCAGTATTTCCGAAAATCGCAATATGATTACTCCACATATCATTAATATTAATTTTAATAGGACTATTATTATACAAAGGAGAAAGTCCAAGTATCATTGCCATAGGATCATTATAGTTTGTTAATTCTGCTAATTCTTCATTATTAATAATTCTAATTTTTGAATTAGTACTTGGTTTTCTAATAATACCATCATAATATTTTCCTTCAAGAAATTCTCCCAAAAAAGTAATTTTAACTTCATCAGAAATAATTTCCTCAATCTCACCTAGAATTTTCTTGTTATTTTCTTCAAAAACAACATTCAAATTAAGTAAGTCATCATTAATAACATTATCAATTTTACATATAGCATAAGTCTTGCTTATTGTAATAATCTCCTTAAACATAATAACCCTACTCCTATTCTAAATAAATTATAGCAAATAATTAAAAAAAATACCACAAAAAGTGGCATTTAATTTAAATTTTTTTCTTTAAAATATTTTTTTATAAAATCATGAGTGATTATATTACTTGATATTGATAATATTTTATTAGCATAATCTGAATTATTTTTTAAATATTCTAAGCTAACTCCAGAATTAATTTCAAGCTGTCTATATTCTTCTGAAGAACCATCGTAGTAGACTTTATCAGTAATAAAACTACCATCAGGAAAAACAACAATATTTTCATCAATATTAAATATATCATGCCCAAGTGCAAAATCATTTCTTACACCAAGCATATTACCTAAAGTAGGCATAACATCAATAATACCCATTACCTTAGTAATCTCTTCATTATATTCAGTACCAGCCATATCCTTAGTCCATATAATAAATGGTACTTTTCTATTTATCTCATATGTAAAATTATCAACAACAGATATTTTTTTACTTTCATCAATAGAAACATCGTTAATATACTCATTATAATAAAGTTTTTCAAATTCACTTTTTTTAATCTTACTATCATGATCACCATAAATAACAATAACCGTATTATCAAGTAATCCTCTTTCATCTAATTCATTTATAAATTCTCCAATAGCGCTATCTGCATAATTTACGCACTTTAAAAAGTTACCAATTTTTGTTCCTTCTAGATAAGGAATATTTTCTGATTCCCCTTTAATATCAACAAGATAGTCATCGTAGTATTCAGTATCTATTAAAGAATTAAAAGGTGTATGATTAGTAAGCATAATTAAAGTTCCATAATAATGGCCATTATTTTCTGCGATTTCCTTTATAATATCAGAAGATTGTCTAAAGAAAGATTTATCAGATAATCCAAGGCCTAATACCTCATCAATATCATAAGAATCTTTATAAGCATAAAATTTATCATATCCAAGATAATTATAAGCATTTCTTCTATTCCAAGCACTTGCTACATTACCATGCATACTGAATGTATAATAGCCATTTTGACGAAGTAAATCAGTTATTGAAACATAACTTCTATCAAAATAATTAACAAAAACAGTACCAGAAGATGCAGGTAAAAGGGAAGTTAAAATACTAAACTCTGAATCACTACTATTACCAATACTTTCTTCTGTGTAAAAGTTTGAAAAATATAAACCTTCTTTAGCAAGTTTATTCATATTAGGAGTAAGCTCTAGGTCATTAAATTTAAGATTCATTGTAAAACCTTGAAAACTCTCAGCATGAATAACAAGCACATTCTTTCCTTGAAAAATATTTGTATATTTATTAGTTTTTAAATTTTCTTCTTTTCTATCCTCAAAATAGTTTAAAAATTCATTATATGCCTCATCAGAATTAGATAAACTAGTAATATTAGTTCTTATTGTAGCCACCAAATCATTTACTTGATAAGTAAATACACCAAATTCCATAACAGTAAATCTTCTATCCCATTGTTTGTTAAGCCTGCTTATATCTTTACCTGTAAGAGTAGATAAAAAAATTAATCCAAAAAACAAAATAAGACACGATGTAATAAATATACGAATTTTGCCAACTTCAATTTCTTTAACTTTTTCATAATATTTTTTTTTCTTTAATTTTTTATGAACAATAATAAGAACAATAATTGATATTAAAAAAATAAAATCCTTAACTTCTAAAATATTAGTAACGGCGTCCGTATATCCACTTAGTTGAGAAGAAGTTTTAAGTAAAGAAATAGATATAAATGATAGATAATTAGAATAATAAACACAGTTTGCAATACATATAAAAGAAAGAATACAAGACCAAACAATATAATATTTAAACTGATGCTTAGGCTTTAGTAAATAACAAAAAGCCACGATTAATAATAGAATAACTAAATCTCCAAGAATTGGTTTAATATTGAAATAGTTTTTTACAGTAAAATATCTAAGCACAATCCCGTTAATTATATTTCCAATTAAGAAAGTAATAGTAAGAATATTTGTTCTAATATATATACTAACCTCTTTCTTCATCTTTCTTAGTTCAATTTTTTTAAATTTTTTTTTAATTTTATTCAACCCTTTTTTCAATCTTCACTCACCTCAAACTACATTTATATTATATCATCATTAAAATAAAATATCAAATCAATCCTTTGTTCTTTCTCTTACAATTCCCTTTTTTCTAAGAAAATTAAAATAACTTTCTTCATTAAAACAATCAGTATCTGACCTAATATCCATCTTAAAACCATTACTACGATATATCTTTTCTAATAAAATATCGATATGATATTTTATTCCTAATTTAGATAGTTCACTGACTAAAATATTTTGGTCCTTAGGTATAAATTGATATGAATTATCAATCAATTGCTTATGAAGACCCATACCTCTAAAAAAATAATTAGTCTCAACCGTAGATAAATATGTCAAATACTTAATTTGTTCAGGAAATAGAATATAATCATCAATATAACATAAAGCAGATACAATAGTTTTTTTATTAATACTATTATCAGCAATACCTAAAACATATTTCATTCCAACCATTTTTTCAAAATTTAAAAAGTACATTCCAATCGGAGATAGCCATCCAATTGAATCTTCATAAGAGGAAACTAATCCTCCATCATAAATATCATAATAATTAGTTCTATAAAAATTTAATAGTTCTTCATTTGTAAAATTTAAATAATTAGTGCTACTAATATCAACACCTTCAATATAATCTTTATACCATTTATTATTAACTACCATACACACTTCCTAATACAATATTAAATATAATATAAAATGCTTAAAAAATCAATGCAAAAAAGCTCTAAATATGATATTATATTATCGGTGATAATAATGCACGTAATAGGATTAATAGCAGAATATAACCCATTTCATAATGGTCATTTATATCAAATAAACGAAATAAGGAAAAAATACCCAGATAGTATTATCATTGGAGTAATATCATCTTCTTTTACTCAAAGAGGGGATATTTCCATATTAAATAAATGGGATAAGGTAAAAATAGCCCTAGATAATGGATTAGATATAGCTATAGAACTTCCATTTGTCTATTCAACACAAGGAGCAGATATTTTCGCTGACGGTGCCATAACTATTCTAGAAAAATTAAAAATAGATACATTAGTTTTTGGTACTGAATCAGAATCAATAGATAAAATAAAAAAATCAGCAGAAATCCAAATAAATAATGATAAGTACAATCATCTTGTTCAAAAATATCTAAAGACCGGATTAAACTATGCAACTGCATTAAATAAGGCATTAATTGACCTCACAGGCCATGAAATAAGTACACCAAATGATCTTTTAGCATTATCTTACATAAAAAAAATAATTGCTGATTCCTTACCAATCGAATTATTAAATATCCAAAGAAAGACATCATATCATGGAGAAGATATTAAAGATAATGTAACTTCAGCATCACATATTCGAAAAATGTTAAAGAAAGAAGAAGATATTTCGCCATATATTCCATATCAATCATCAATATTATTAAAAACGGGTATAAATAATAGTTTCAATTACCTTAAATATAAAATATTAGTAGAAGATAAAAATCTAAATAAGTATCAAACAGTTGATGAAGGCATCGAAAATCGTTTGATAAAAGAAATAAATACAGTTTCATCTTATGATGAATTAATTACTAAAATTAAAACAAAAAGATATACTTATAACAAAATATCTCGAATGCTTTTGCATATTTTAACAAATTTTACTAAAGAGGAAGCATCTCTTATTAGCATAGATTACATAAGATTATTAGGATTTAATTCCAAAGGAAGGGATTATATAAGCAAAATAAAAAAAGAAATAGACATACCCATTATTACTAATTATCAAAAGAATCTATCATTAACTCTTGATATAGAACTTCGTATATCTAAAATATACTCACTCCTAACTGGATATAATATTACTAGAAGAGAATATCAAAAGAAACCAATCATAAAAAAATAAAGGACTATTATAATATGAAA
>CAMVMQ010000001.1 GCA_947168625.1 uncultured Caryophanales bacterium | reverse complement strand
GAGAAAGTTTTTCTAGGAAGAGCTCCATCTAATATTACTGTTTTAAATAATTCTTCTTTCTTCATAACATTAAATAGAATACCAACATTACCTTCTTTACTACCCATTTCTCTAGTAGTTTCATCTCCATGAATATAATCTATCTTGCCTTTATGGTCTTTTAGATATTCATCTAAGAACATTTGAATAGAACCTACTGCTATATTAGATTTAGGATTACTTATATATAGTTTCTTATCCATATCTTTAGTAACTAATTCAAAATACTCTCCATTTCCTTCTTCATTAATATCATAATACTTGTAAAGTTCTTCAATTAAATTATCAACATCAGTATCAAATATTACTCTATGTATTGGTTCAAACTCTAAAGCATCACTATGTAAATTAACTAATTCTACTAAAGCATATCTAGATGGATGATTTAAGTATTCTTCCTCTGTCATAGTCTTCTTTAAATTCTCATAATTAGCTTTAGCAGTAGCTAATGAATGATTACCATCACCCATAGCAAATAAAAGTACACCCTTATCCTTAACATCATACTTTTCTTCAAAAGTAGATTTATCTGCTAAATATTCAATCTTATTTAAAGTTTCATCAGCAACATCATCACTTAATTTATATCCTTTAATATGTCCACCATTTTCCATTAAATCAAAATCATAAACTATTTCATCACTGTTTACTTTATTCTTTAAACTCTCAATAATATCTTTCTTTTCATCATCAATTAAAATCATGATGTGAGGTAGTTCAAGAAGTGCATTCTCTCTTACTTTAAGTCTAGGTGGAATTCTTTCTATTACTGTCTTTTCTGTAGCTCTAATAAGTGTTTGTGATCCTTTTTCATAAGAGTAGTCTTCTAAATCTACCATACCAATAAGACCTTCTCTTACTCTTCCATCCTTTTGTGTTCTCTCTAAATAGATAAGACTATCTGGATATTCTTCAAATAAATCTTCATCCATATATTCTTTCATTGTCTTATTTATTTTAGCAATTCTCTCTTCAACATCATCTTCTTCTAAAAATATTTCTGGAAGAGTAAGTCTAAGTGTTGAGGGGTTATCTCCAACTATTTCTTCTACTTCCTTCCAATAATCAGGTTCACTAGTATACTGGTCACATGCTACTACTGACCATTTTGTCATATCAGTACCTTTCTTAGGTAACAATATATTTGCTTTTTTAAACGGTATCATAATCATATCTCCTTCTTTCTTTTCTATATTAACATTATTTATATTAAATGTAAATTAATTATTCATAATTTCTTTAATAATTTCTCTTTCATCATAATGATATCTTTCACCATTCTTTTCCTGATATGTTTCATGTCCTTTACCTAGTAGTAGAATAATATCTCCCTCCATAGCATTATCAATAGCATATTTTATTGCATCTTTTCTATCTGGTATCTTAATATATTTACCATTAGTTTTCTTAAGACCAACTTCAATATCATTCATTATATCGTTAACATTTTCAAATCTTGAATTATCTTCAGTAACAATCGTAAAATCAGATAGACGTCCTGCTACTTCACCCATATCATATCTTCTATCTTTACTTCTATTACCACCACATCCAAATAAACTAACTATTCTTTTAGGATTATATCCTCTCATTGTACTAAGAATATTCTCCATTGAAACACCATTGTGAGCATAATCAATAATAACACTATAATTATCAAATCCTGGTACTATTTCCACTCTACCTTTAACAGCAACTTTCTTTAAAGCACTCTTCATACTACTTACTTTACATCCTATTAAATGAGTAGTCAAAATAGCGCAAGCACTATTATATGCAGAAAACTCTCCTGGTGTATTAACTAAGAAACTATCTTTAAGCATACCATCAGTATTAAGTTCTATACCAATAAAATTCTTATCTCTAAGTAGATTCATTTTACTAATAACCAAATTAGCATCATTATTTTTACCATAAGTATAAATATCACACGTACTTTCTTTAATCATATCACTATAATGAATATCATCAATATTAAATATACCATGCTTACACTGTTTAAATAATAGACTCTTACAGTAGATATAATCTTCCATATTAGGATGTTCATTCTCTCCAATATGATCTTTAGTTAAATTAGTAAAAATACCATAATCAAAAATAAGATTATCAACTCTACCAACTTTTAAAGCTTGAGAAGATACCTCCATAACTAAATAATTAATACCATCATCAACCATTTCTCTAGCATATTTTTGTATTTCATAACTTTCAGGAGTAGTATTAACAGTACTATAATGTTTATCTCCAAAGAAGACACCCATAGTACCAATAACACCAACTTTTTTACCATCTTCCTCCAAAATATTTTTAATCATCCAAGCCGTTGTTGTCTTACCTTTAGTACCAGTAATTGCAATACTTGTAAGCTCATTCATCGGCTCTCTAAAGAAATTAATAGATATCTTGGAAAGCATCTTTCTAGAATCTTTAACTTTAATAACAGTAATGTCTTCATCAATATCAATATCTTTAGATACAATAACACTATTAGCACCTTTCTCAATAGCAGATCTAATATAGTCATGACCATCTACAGATGCACCTTCCATACAGTAGAATAAACTACCATCTTCTACTTTTCTTGAATCATAATAAATATTATTAACTTCTACATCAGTATTTCCTTTTACTAAATCATATTCAACATCTTTTAATAAATCTTTTAATTTCATAATACACCTCTATATCTATTATATAATATAATATTAAATAATAATAAAAAAAAGATAATAATTGACATATTATCTTCTTAACTGTTAACAAATAATTACTTTTTTAATTCTTCTTTAATCTCCTTAAGCGTCTTACTAATAAGAGAACTATCAGTTCCTCCACCTTGTCCAAACACTTTAGAGCCACCACCATTACCATTTGAAGCACTAGCTAGTTTCTTAATAAATACACCGCAATCAACTTTATCACTTGTACTCTTAGCAATAAAATTAACAGTTTTATCCTCATTAATGTTAGCAAGTAATACTAAACTATTATCTATCTGATTACATAAATGTGATATAATTTGTCTTAAAGTATTAATATCATAACCATTAGTAATACTAATAATACTATTAATTCCATTTATATTTTCCATTATCTTCATAAAACTAGATAAATCACTTATAGCCTTAGCACTCTTCTTTTCTTTAAACTCTTTTTCTAATTTTTTAACATTATCGCTTAAACTATCAAGTTCATTCTTACTAATAACAACATCTTTATAACTATAAGGAGTATTATTATCAATATTAAAGTTAAAATCAATATCAATATCTAACTTTTTAGCTTCGCTGATAATTTTCTTAGCTTTATCTAATAGTTTAAGCATCATTCGATTATATTTAGATATTTCAGTTTCAAGTAAAGGAACTATTCCTTTATCACTAGAAGCACTAACTCTAAAAGTATCAGCTCCCTTGTTTTCAATACTAGCAATAGCAAATCTATTTATATCTTTAGTATTATTAACGTGCGTACCTGCACACAATTCTATTGAATCACCCATTGTAACTACCCTAACAATACTACCATACTTATCAGAGAATAGTGCCATAGCACCTTTCTTTTTTGCTTCATCTAATGACATATATTCAATCTTCGTCTCATATCCTGCTTTAATTCTATCATTAACAAGTTCTTCAACTTTGCAAATTAATTCATCCGATAATCTACCATGATAATTAAAATCAAATCTAAGTTCATTTTCATTAACCATAGAACCTGCTTGATGAACACTACTACCAAGTAACTCTTGCAATGACCTCTGAAGTAAATGTACTGAAGAGTGATTCTTCATTATTGCTTCTCTCTTATCACCAGATACATGAGTAAGAATTTTATCTCCCTTATTAATAGTGCCATCAAGTACTTTAACATTAAGCATATGCTGCCCATTTGGTGCTTTAATAACATCCAATACCTCTAATTTACAGTTATCATTTTTTAAGTAACCAGAATCAGATACTTGTCCACCACTTTCAGCATAGAATGGACATTCTTTCAAGAAGATAAAACAATCTTCACTAGAACTATCCACAAAAGAATCATCTTTCATAATATCTAATATCTCTGTTTCCAATCCAAGCTTTTCATAGCCAACAAAAGTACTTTCTTTACGATAATTAATTAGTAAATCATTTTGAAGATTCATACTATTATCTTCCTTACGACTACTTCTAGCAAGCTCTTTTTGAGCATTCATATAAGACTTAAAACCATCTTTATCAACACTAAATCCTCTTTCCAAAGCAGCCTCTTCGGTAAGTTCAATAGGATAACCATATGTATCATATAATTTAAAAGCATCCTTACCACTAATTATCTTATCAGTACCCGCAAATAATTCTTCGAGTTTTTTTTCACCTGCCATAAGTGTCTTTTGAAATAAAACTTCTTCTTCATTAATTAAAGACTGAACTCTTTTTTCATTACCAACTAAATAAGGATATATATCTTTATAATTATCTACTACTACTGGTACTAATTCCTTTAAAAAATCCCTATTAATATTTAACTTCTTTCCCATTCTAGATGCTCTTCTTAAGAGTCTTCTTAAAACATAACCTCTACCAACATTCTCAAAATTAGCTCCATCAGATAGGGCAAATACCAAAGTCCTAATATGATCTGCTATTACCTTAAATTCCATCTGTCCTTCATAAGTAGTACCACTAATACCTTCGATAGCATTTATTATTGGCATAAACAAATCAGTTTCATAATTAGTTTCAACATTTTGCATAATACATGCCATTCTCTCAACACCCATACCAGTATCAATGTTCTTACTAGGTAATTCAGGATATTTATCCCTAGTAAGACCTTCAGTAGCATTAAACATACTAAGAACGTTATTCCATATTTCTATATAACGGTCATTATCAATTTCTTCTTGTAAAAGTCTAACACCAAGACCTTCCTTATCATACTTCTCTCCTCTATCATAAAAAATTTCCGTATCAGGTCCTGATGGTCCAGTTCCAATCTCCCAAAAATTGCTATCCAATTTAATAATGTGACTAGGATCAATACCAAGTTTAATCCACAAATTATAAGTATCATTATCTTCTGTATACACAGTTACATATAGTTTATTTTTATCCATATCGAAATATTTAGGACTAGTAAGAAGTTCATAAGCCCAAGTAAGAGCTTCATTTCTAAAATAATCTCCAATACTAAAATTACCTAACATCTGAAAGAAAGTATGATGTCTTGCAGTCTTACCAACAGATTCAATATCACCAGTTCTAATACACTTTTGAACACTAGTAAGTCTTCTATTTCTAGGAACAACCGTTCCATCAAAATACTTCTTTAAAGGAGTAACACCAGCATTAATCCATAAAATACTAGGATCATCAACAGGTATCAAACTAGCAGACTCTAATATTGTATGACCCCTCTCACCAAAAAAATTCAAATATACATCAATAATTTCTTTACCAGAAAGTTTTTTCATAAACGCTCCTCCTTCTTATATATATCATATATATCATTTTCATATTTATCCAAAGTATCATTAGTAACAACATAATCATAATCACTATAACTATCCATAGCAGTCTCCGTCTTATGCTTCTGTTGCATAGAAGATAACTCACTCTCAAAATTAATTCTATTAATCCTAATAACTACAACATTATCAAACTTTTCTCTAACACTATCAACTTCTCTAGGAAGTCTAATATCAGGAACAATAATAGCATCATAAAAATAAGAATATATTTCTATATCATCAAGTTGTCTTTGTATAAACATTTCACTCTTATTAAGTTTTTCCCTAATAACATCAGTTCCTAATTCTTGAAGTAATTCTCTAGGTTTAGTTTCTTCACTACCATCCCATCCAGTCATCTCACTAGCATAAAACTTAATATATTTACCTGCCCTAGAAAAAATAACCTTCTTTCCATCTTGTTCATAAAATTTCTTCAAAAATTCACCAGCAGTATCCTTACCATTTCTAGCCTTACCACATAATAAATAAATCTTAGGATTCCTATATTTAACTTCCATTCTAAATCTTCCTTTCATATATCTCTTTAATTATACCATATCAGAAAAAAAAATAATACTATAAAGTATTATTTCTTGTATGCTATTTACCATAATTAGTATAAAAAGCACTATCCAAAAAGAATACATTTAATCAAGAATACTTCCCTCAATTCTTAATTCATCTTTAAATATTTCCCTAAAACTAACTAATTCTTTAGCAATAACATCAGGATATACAGCTTTAGTAGTTCTGATAGCATCATATATATTTTTTAAATTAATCGTTTTTCTATTTTCATAAATAGCATTAGAAAAACATTGTCTAAGTATTACTAATGCAATATCTGGGTATCTCGAAGATATCTCATATACTCTCTTAAATTCAGTAGTCATATTAACTATAAATTTCATAATCTTTTCATTAATAAAATCTGTATACGGAAGAACTACCCCCGTTTGTTTTTCTAACTTTGGCAAAGTCTTAAGAAGAATTTCTACTGTCATCTCCTCTGTAGGCTCTGATACATCTACTTTCTCAAATCTTCTTAAGAAAGCCTTATCTCTCATAATATATCTCTCATACTCATAAGTAGTAGTAGCACCAATCATCTTAATGCTACCTCTACTTAATCCTTCTTTAAACATATTAGCCAAGTCCAATGCCCCATACACATCACTACCAATTAAAGTATGTATTTCATCAATGAATAAGATAACTTTCTCTCTCTTTTTAAGTTCTTCAACTAACTTAAGTACTCTATTTTCTTCACCATTAACATTAAGTAAAGCCGTAGCATTAATTCTATAAATTGTATATCCAATTAAAGCATCAGGAACATCCCCGTTTTGTATTCGATATGCAAGCCCTTCAACAATAGCAGTTTTACCAATACCAGGTTTACCTACTAAAACAGCACTTTTTTCTGGAGTAAGCAATACTAAAATAAGTTTCTTAATTTCATCATCTCTTGCAATAGCAGGATTAGTAATATACTTCACATCTGTTAGATTATCAGCATATTTTTCTAATATAGAATCCATATTTATCTACCTCCAGTCAAATAAAGAAAAACAAATGTAGCAATTATAATTATAATTGCCCCAAATAAAATAGCATCAAAAATACCACCAGCGGTTCTTTTCTTATAATTATAAAACATTACATATTTCTTATTCTTTTTATCATCAGCCATATTATCACCCTAATATATCTCTTTAATTCTATCTCTAATATCATTATTCAGCTCATCTAAAATACTATATAATTCCTCTCTTTTTTTAAATAAGCCCAATTTTTCTTCATAGAAATATAATTTATCACAAGAAGCTTTAATTGTCTTATGAATAGCATTTCTACTCAAAGAAGTGTTTTCACTTATCTCTCCTAATGACAAATTATTAAAATAATAATCCTCAAAATACTCTTTTTGCTTATCACTTAAAAGTTCTCCATAAAAATCATAGAGAATAACCAAATAATCTCTTTCTTCCATTATAAAATATTCACTAAAGTATATACTACTTCCGCTACTATAATAAGAACTCCCATACTAAATAATATATATACCAGTATCTTATTATTCTCGTCATCTATATAGTAGTAACAAATACTAAATAGCAATAGTGCTAAAGTAACCAAAGTAACTGGTACAAATACTCTATCAGTAACTGAAAAACCTATAAGTATTAAAAAAATAATTCCTATTATTAGAGAAGTAATAAATTCTCCCTTCTTAAATTTTTTCGTATCAAATTCCTTGTATTTAACCTCTTTTTTCTTTTTATTACCCTTTTTATCCATTTATAATCTTCCTTTCTATAAATCCTTAAATATTCCATAAATATATTTTTCAATATCAAACGGTTCTAAATCTGTTACGCCTTCACCAAGTCCAACAAACTTAACTGGAATACCAGTTTCTTCCTTTATAGCAAGAACAATTCCCCCTTTAGCAGTTCCATCTAACTTCGTAAGAATAATACCAGTAATATCCGTAACTTCACTAAAAGCCTTAGCCTGTGCAATACCATTTTGTCCCGTTGTAGCATCAATTACCAAAAGAGTCTCCGTTGGACCACCAGGAACCAATTTCTTAATAACATTATTAATTTTCTCCAATTCCTTCATTAAATTTACTTTATTCTGAAGTCTGCCAGCTGTATCGACAAGAACGACATCATATTCACCCTTAATAGCTCTATCAAGTCCATCATATACCGCTGCACTAGGATCTTTTGAATTAGTAGTACTAACATCTACTTCTACTTTATTCCCCCATTCTTCTAGTTGCTCAATAGCACCCGCTCTAAAAGTATCAGCGGCTACCATCATAACCTTTTTACCATCATCTTTAAGTCTCTTAGCAATCTTACCAATACTAGTAGTCTTTCCAACACCATTTACTCCAACAAACAATATAACAGTAGGTCCTTCATCACTAAAATTAATCTTACTACTAAAAGTATTACCACTAACATACATAACAAGGAATTCATCAACAATAATTTCTTTTAAAGTATCACAATCATTGATCTTTTCATCTTTTACACGCCTTTTTAACTTATCAACAAACTTCATAACTGTATTAATTCCAATATCAGCCATAATAAGAATATCCTCTAACTCTTCAAAATAATTATCATCTATATTCTTATATTTTTTTGATAAATTACTAAGTTCAGTAGTAAACTCTTTTCTTACCTTGGTTAAACCTTCATCATATTTACTAGCATTCTTATCTTTATTAAAAACTTCTTTAATTTTATTAAATAATCCCATCTAAACCTCCCTACAAAAAAATTATCTTTTTAATACTCTAACACGTAACATTCCTAAATAAATGTCATGTGAAATAGTATTATTCTTTTTATACAAATCAGGATCACTAATACTCTTTTTTAAAGAACTATCCATAACTTTCTTAGAAATAAACTTCTCATCAATAATATTAATATGTCCACATATAGGGCAAATACTATAATATTGCAAAATATCTTCACCATCATAATCAACTGTCCTAATAGTATATATTTGATCATCATTTATTTCATAACTACATCCACAAGAAAAGTCAACATATCTATTAAATTCAAAGATATTATCTTTTTTACATACCACATTCATACATCATACACCTTACTTTTAAAGTATACCATTTTTAAAAGTAAATGTAAAGAAAAAAGAGACTTTTATTTAGCCTCTTCTTGAGCTCTAGTCTCTCTTATAACAGTAACCTTAATTGTACCAGGATACTTAAGTTCTTGCTCAATTTTTTCCTTTATTTCTCTAGCTATCTGATGAGCTGTTAAATCATCTACTTCTTCAGGTTTAACCATAACTCTAAGTTCACGACCAGCTTGAACGGCATACGCTTTCTCTACACCATTCATATTATTACCAATTTCTTCTAAATCTTGAAGTCTTTGAATGTAATTCTCAGATGAATCATTTCTAGCACCAGGGCGAGAAGCTGAAATAGTATCCGCTATTGCTACGATACATGAAATAATGCTAGTAGGTTCAGTATCACCATGATGTGATGCAATGGCATTAATAACAACTGAATCCTCATGATACTTTTTAGCTAAATCAACACCTATCTTAACATGGCTACCTTCCATTTCAAAATCAATTGCCTTACCAATATCATGAAGTAATCCCGCTCTTTTAGCTAAACTAACATTTTCACCAAGTTCTCCTGCCAAAAGACCAGACAAATTAGCAACTTCCATCGAATGATCAAGAGCATTTTGCCCATAACTACTACGAAAATGAAGCTTACCAACAATTTCTACAAGTTCAGGATCCATTTTTGATAAACCTAATTCATATAAAGCATTTTTACCAAATTCTTTAATAGTCTCTTTAACATCTGCAAGTGTCTTAGCATATAATTCTTCAATTCTCGCAGGATGTATTCTTCCATCTTTAATCAAAGTCTCAAGAGTAAGTCTAGCAATCTCTCTTCTAAGAGGATCAAAACTAGATATAACGATAGCTTCAGGAGTATCATCAATAATTAAATCAACCCCAGTTACCGATTCAATCGTTCTAATATTTCTACCCTCTCTACCAATTAAGCGTCCTTTCATCTCATCATTAGGAAGCGTAATAACTGACACTGTCTGCTCACTAGTAATATCAGCAGCATACTTCTGCATTACACCAACTAACATTTCCTTTGCCTTTTCTTGAACTTCAAGTTTAGCTTCTGCTTCCGCTTCTCTTATATAGGTTGCTATCTCTTTAGACATCTTTTCTTCAACCATTTTCATAACAGCAGCCCTAGCAGCTTCTTTACTATACTTGCTTATCTTTTCTAATTCTTCAAGTTCTTTTCTCTTTATTTCTTCCACTTCTTCTTTAATTTCTTGAATTTTACTCTGCTTATCCAAAAGAGAATTTTCCCTATCTTCTAGACTAGATTCCCTCTTTTGCATAGCTAAATCACGCCTATCAATATTATTCTCTCTCTGTAACAATCTTTCTTCAGCTTCTTTTACTTCATTCTTTTTCTCTTTAATTTCTTTATCAGCATCAAGTTTTAATTTATGAATTTCTTCTTTTGTTTCAAGAAGAGAATCTCTCTTTATTCTATCAGCATCTTTCCTAGCTTTATCGATTATTGAATCAACTTTCTTTTCATTATTTTTCTTCTTTAAAAATTTAGCAAGATAAACAATTCCAAAACCAACAACCAATCCAAGAACAAATAACAAAATGGAGAAACCGTTACTGTTCATATGAACACCTCCATTCTAATTTAATTTTATAGAAAAAATTACTAAATAACTTTTAATTAATTTAAACTATATTTTAATTTTATCCTAGAATACACTTATTGTCAAGTTTAAATTACTATCTATCAACACATCCTGTTGATAGACAAAAAAAAGAAAGTTACCTAACTCTCTTTTTTGTATTAATAGAATAATCTTTAAATCCTGCTAAAGCATCATCTAATCCTCTTTTTTCAAAATAATAAATAAACCAATGATAAAAAGCATATGGATCATTATTTTTTGGGTTAAGTCTTTTCCATGTTTTATATGTATCTTTAACAAAAGAATTATATACTTTAGCATCTCTGCAAGGATAAACATCTGTTCCAAGTATATTTCTACAATTATTTGAATTGAAATCAGCGTATCCCTTCATATATTCCCATGAAAAATCTCTTCTTTTAATTACATATTCTGGAATAGGAAAATACTCCATACCCTTATATCTAAAAGCCCCAAATGTCTCCTCAACTAATTCGCTTGGAACGTGACATTCCTCAATATATTTACCTAAACATGGTAAAGCACTTTGAGCATGCTGATTATATCTAAAGAAATGCATATTCTCTTCAGCATATTTTCTATTAAAAATTGAAGCATCAAAATTTTTCCTGATAAAATTATCATTTTCATTGCACTTTCTTAATTCATAAGGTAAATCCTCATCATTAAGTGAATAATCACCATTCATATATCTAGAATACTTTGTATAATTCATCGGTAAATAAATAATCTTTTTTTCCATTATATAATCCCTCCTGTAAAACGCTCTATATTGTACCATAAAAAGAAAGATAAAGCAAATTATCTTTCTAAAAATCTTTTAGCAGTTCTCATCATTTGATAAGAATAACCCATTTCATTATCATACCAAGCAACAACTTTAACTAATTTTCTTCCATCATTCTCTAATACTTTAGTAAGTGATAAATCCACTAACGCCCCAGAGCTACTACCAATAATATCTGAAGATACTACCGGATCATTAGTTACTTCCAAAGTCTCATTAACATTATTAACAAACGCATTATTAATATCCTTTTCAGTTACATTTTCTCTAAGTTCCAATGTTAAATCAATTAAAGAGCCATCTGATACAGGTACCCTCAAAGCTCCTCCAGAAAGTTTTCCATCAAGATTAGGAAGAACTTTACCAATAGCAGTAGCAGCTCCTGTACTAGTAGGAACAATATTCATTGCACATGCTCTTCCTCTCCTTTCATAAATGCCCTTTTTGTGAGTAACATCAAGTGTAACTTGATCATTAGTATACGCATGAACCGTCGTCATAAAGCCTCTTTCAATACCAAAGTTATCATCAAGTACTTTAAGTACTGGTGCTAAACAGTTAGTAGTACAAGAAGCAGCTGATAATATTTCTTCACTACCATCAATAATATCATCATTAACATTATAAACAATCGTCTTAACATTACCCTTGCATGGAGCACTAACTAATACTTTTTTTGCCCCAGCCTTAATATGTCGATAAGCATCTTCTTCTTTCGTAAATCTACCAGTACATTCTAATACCAAATCAATTTTCATATCATTCCATGGAAGATTCTCTGGTTCGGTTTCTTTAAATACTTTAATCTTCTTACCATTAACAATAATACCCTCTTCATCAAAAGACACATCCTTATCATATCTTCTAAAATTAGTATCATATTTAAGAAGATAAGCAAGTTCTTCACTACTTGACAAATCATTAATAGCTACAATATCAAAGAAACTATCTTCTTCCATTATTTTAAAAATAATTCTTCCAATTCTACCAAAACCATTAATCGCAATTTTCATTATTCATCTCTCCTTTATTCATCTGCATAATTATCAAAATAACCACTTATATATACCACTGGTGTTCCTTTATCACCAGAACCACTCGTCAAATCACATAAAGAACCAACTAAATCAACAATTCTTCTTGGAGTAGTACCTAAACTTTTATTTTGACCAACCAAATTATTATCTTTTTCTCTAATTATTTCTTTCATCTTTTTATTAAGTTCTTCGCCACTTAAATTACTTAATTCATTATCAGATATATACTTAAGTTTAATTTCATTCGGAGTCCCATCCAAACCCTTTGTATAAAACGGTGATACAACAGGATCTGCTAGTTCCCATATCTTACCTACAGGATCTTTAAATGCACCATCTCCATAAATCATAACTTCTACCTTCTTACCAGTTTCTTTAAAGATTCTATCTTGAATACCATTTACAAGTTCTTCCCCTTCTCTTGGAAATAACTTAAGTACCTCTTCTGTACTTTTATTTGAACCAAGAAGACCATACTTAGGATTGTATCCGCTACCAGAAATACTTTTAGTCATAATGTTATCAAGTCCTAAAATAGTATCAGCACCATTAAGTAACTTCTTTGTTCTCTCCCTCGTATGAATATCACAAGCAAGAATATCTTTAGTATATTTCAAAATATCTCTAGGATTATTTGAAAAAATAAACACTATCTCACAATTCTCTTTTCTACAAATCTCAGTATAAACATCAACATAATTAATACCAGTAAACTGATGTTTAATATCTTTAAAATATTTATTATAAGTATCAATTTCAAAAGAATCACTATAAGGATTAATATCATATTCATATAATAATTCATCATCAAAAAGATGATTACCAACTTCATCAGCAGGATAAGAAAGCATCATATATATTTTATTAACACCTCTAGCAATACCCTTTAAAATACCAGAAAACCTATTTCTACTAAGTATTGGAAAAACAAGACCAACTTCCCCTTTAGGAAACTTAACCTTAATATCATTTGCTATATCATTAACACTAACATAATTACCTTTACTAATACTAACTACTGCCTCAGTAATAGCAATTATATCTCTATTCCTTATATTAAATCCCTCTTCCTTACTCGCTCTAAGTACCGAATTAACAACAATATCCTCCAAATTATCGCCAGGCTTAATAACACCTGTTCTAATACCTCTACTAGTGGTACCAACACATCTCACCCTATCACTCTCCTATTACATTATATATTAACAGAAAAAAAAAGAAAAGTTTTTTTACACTTTTTTTACATCTATATCATGTAAACAACTATTAATACCACTAGATATGATATCGGAGAGTTTTTCGATTACAAAATCAACTTCTTTAGGAGTAACAATAAAATTATATGAAAGAGCATTTAGTACTTCACTTATCAAATCATATTCTTCTTCACTAGATAACTTACCAAGAAGTCCCGCCAAAGCCTCCCTATCATCAATACTAAGTTCTCTATCTTTAATTTTATCAATATAATTATTTCTTGAATACAAAAGCTTATTTATATTTTGATTATCTTTGATATAAGAAATATGCTTGAATAAATAATTTAAAGTATCATATACAATAATAGAAGAACTAACTACAGTCGGAACACCAATAGCAATAACCGGAATTCCTAAAGTATCCTTACTTATTTCTCTTCTAACATTACCAACACCACTTCCTGGATGTATACCACTATCAGTTATCTGAATAGTTCTATTAATTCTATTAATCGATGAAGCCGCCAAAGCATCAACACAAATAACTAAATCAGGATGAATCTTATCAGTAACAGAAGATATAATATCAAATGTCTCAATACCAGTATCAGCCATTACTCCAGGGCTAAGACAAGATGTACACCTAATTCCCCTTTGAACATCCTTATTAAGTAAAAACAAATATCTCGTAACTAAGGTATCACGAATAGTCTTAGGTCCTAAACTATCAGGAGTACTCTTAACATTACCCAAGCCAACTATTAAAACTTTATAGTCATGTTTTAATTTTAAACTGTCAATTACAATCCTAAGTTCATTAATAAATACTTCTTTTACATTATCCCTATTATCACAATCAGTAACATCATTAAATTCAATAGTAACATAAGTACCTTCCTTTTTATTTAATAATAACCCATTTTTACTATCTAATATAATTTTAGTAACAGTACATCCTTTATCTTTATAGATATCACTCTTAATATCTTTTTTACTATTTTCAATTGTATCTAATACTAAATCAGTTCTAATATCATATTTTTCTAGATCAATTTCATGTCCCATTATCTTCACCATTAATATTTTTTACAAAAAAAGCCGAAAATATTTGCTTTTTTTACTATTATTTGATAAAATTATAGTTAGTTTTGGGAGGAGATGAATTTATAATGGCAAACGTTAAAAATGCAAAGAAGAAAATTAAACAAATAAACAAAGTAACTTTAGCGCATCAACAGCTAAAATCTACTGTTAAAAATGCTATCAAAAACACAGACAAAGCAGTAGCAGCAGGAAATAAAGAAAATGCTGAAAAAAGTTTAAAATTAGCTATTAAATCTTTGGACAATGCTAAAGTAAAAGGTTTAGTACATAAAAACAAAGTAGACAGAGAAAAATCAAGACTAACTAAAAAAGTAAATTCTATGGAAGTAAAATAGTTACTTCTTTTTTTTAATTAATCTTTACTTTTTTCAAATCATAAACTATAATATAAAATGCACAAAGGAGAAAAATATGAAAATAAACGAATTAAATCTTAAAGAAATAGAAGAAAAAATTAAAGAAAATGAAACAATTTACCAAAAAAAAGATGATGAAAAAAAAGAATATGAAATAAATATTCATTCTTTAAAAAAAAGTATCAATAATTGGGAAAAAGAAAAAAGAAAAAAACTCTTTAAAGGATATACAACTTTAAGTATGATAATTATCTTATCATCACTTCTTTTTACAATATCAACAAAAAACTATCCATTAATATCAGCATCCTTTCCAATAATTTTAATAATGCCTATCTACAAAATACATTTAGATTGTTCACTAATAAAAATAAGAAAAAGTAAGGAATACATAGAAAAATTGAAAGAAATTGATGAACTAGAAAAAAAAGAACAAAAAATTGACATAGAAGAATCATATCTTGATGATGAATATGAACAATTATGCGATCGAAAATATGATCTAACTCATCCTATTATAGAAGAACCGATTCCAACATGTACTATATCACAATTCAAACCAAAAGCCAAAATATTGGCACGAAAATAATATACAATTTTTCTACTTAATTATAATGGAACAACAATAGTAAATGTTTAGATTTTAATATTGAAAATATTTTAAAAAAGTAAATTCTATGGAAGTAAAATAATTACTTCTTTTTTATTTTACCCTACTTTATCTACCTGTATATACTCTATGGAGAAATATCTTTAGTCATTTTGGGTTAAATAAAAAAAAAGACTAGAATAAAATATTCTAATCTAAATCATTTCTTGATAGTATTGCCGCTGGCATTCTCCTAATCGTATTAAATACTGGAAGTAATCCAATAACTAAATTAAATAAATAGATAAATATAATCGTAATTACTACTCCAAGTACATTAATAAGAAATAAATCAGATAAATACTTAATATCAGATAAAACATCCAATATATAAGCCATAAACAATATACCAGGAATACTAGCTATAGTTGTAATAGCAAAAATCTCACCAAAAAACATCTTATATATATCAATTTTCTTAACACCAATAGCTCTATATATACCAACTTCCTTAACTCTTGATAAGAAAGAAGATCTAATCATTAAAAATACTTCAATCAAAGATATACCAAGAATAACTCCAGAAGCAATTAAAGCACTCCTTACATTATCTTTTCTATTCTCTTTATATAATTCCAAAGCTTTATCATAAGTACTTGATATATTCATCTTCATGCCCTTAAAAGTATCCATTACTTTATCTTTATCAATAGGCATAATAGTAATATTTTCTTTACTTAATATTAAATTATATTTAATCATATTATTATTAACAAAGAAATAATTATAATTATATCTACTATCATAATAACCAACTACTACAAGTTTTTTACCATTAACTTTATAATCAATTTCTTTATTTAACTTCATCGAATCTTCATTACTAATATTAACAATAACCTCGTAATCATTTTCTGGTAATCTACCCTTCTTAATCTCAATCTTATCTTGATATAAAGCATAATCAATTAAAGAATTATCCATAGTACTATAATCCATCATACTATTATTTTCACTATTAGAATTAGCAAGAATATTAATAAATAAACTAAGATCAGTATATATACTAGGACTACCCAAATCAGTAATACCAACAATTGTAAACGAAGGCATATTATTTATTTCAATAACTCTATCAAGCATATCTTCGGGCTTTTTAATTCCGACCATCTTAGCAATACCGCCACTATCAAACATCTTCTTTATTGCAAAAGAATCCACGACTACTTCATAAGCTGATTCAGGCATCTTACCATAAACAATATCTTTTTCACTAATCATATTAATATCCGTAAGAGAACCACTTAACATATCACTTCCCATACTAGTCTGATAATAATCCTTAAAATTAACCTTAAAATTAGCTATTCCTTCACCAGGTAATATATATTTAATGTCACCCATCTTCTCATAAGATAAATAATCATCTATCTTTATTTCCTTATCACTAAGAAGTAAATACTCCTTATTAGCAGTAACAAAGTCATAGTCATCTATCTTTAAAGTAGCCATAATTGAGCTTACTGCATACATAAGAAACATACCTGATAAAAAGAACCCAAATAAAAGTAATTTCTTCAAAAAAGAATATGCAAATACTTTCTTAAAACCATTAATAATTAAAGTAATTGGATTAAGGATTGAAGAGTATTTCTTCTTAATATCCTTATTAATAATACTAGTAAAATCAAACTTATACTTATCAATATCCTCTTTACCAATTCTCTTATAATGATCATCAACTAGTTCAATACTAGAGTTCTCATCAATTACTTCGACTCTTTGCCTTTCCCTACTCTTAATATAAATATTACCATAACTAACCACAATATCAAGAGATATCTTATCACCATCATTAGAATAAATATTAATATTGTGCCCTCCTATTTTAGAACTATCATTATTATCAAAATCCTTTAAATAGAAGGTATTATCTACCCTATAATCAAGTTCTTCCTCTGGCTCATTTTCATAGTCTTTAATAACAGTTCCATCTTTAATCTCAATAATTCTTGTTGCATAAAACTTAGCTAGTTCTACTTCATGCGTAACAAGAATTACAAGTCTATCTTTAGCTATAGCCCTAATAATTTTCATAATCTCAAGAGAATTCTTACTATCCAAATTCCCCGTTGGTTCATCTGCTAGAATAATATTAGGATCTTTTACAATTGCTCTTGCAATACCTACTCTTTGTCTTTCACCACCAGATAGCATTGAAGCAGGTCTTTTCTTATACCTTAACATTCCTACTTTTTCTAAAACATAGAGAACTCTCTTTTCAATTTCTTCTTTATCCTTAATACCAATCATCTTAAGAACAATAGCTACATTATCGTAAACTGATTTATCTTCAATTAATTTATAATCCTGAAAGATATACCCAATATTAAGGTTCCTTATCTTATCTCTCTTATAAGAAAGAGATGAATTAATCCTCTTACCATCAATATAAATATTACCACTACTTAATTTATCTAATCCACCAATTGTATTAAGTAGCGTTGTTTTACCACATCCAGAAGGACCAAGAAGAGCAACAAGACCAGTACTCTCTAGTGTTAGTGAAGTATCATTAATCGCATGTACTTCATTTTTCTTATGCCTATTAAAGAACTTATTAGCCTTTTTAATTTCTAACATTATACTTCCTCCTTAAGCACTTTCATAGCACTATCCTTAAATATCTTTCTTGCAAATCTATTGCTAATCAAATATGACATCATAACAAGTACTAAATATAATAAGACATAATCATTCCCTTTCATATACTCGATTATTGTATGAGCAAATGAAATATTAATTACTCCAAAATAATTAAGAAGAAGAAATACCCCAAATAACAAATAAGCAATATTAGCATCATTAATTAGTTCAATAATAAGTATTTGTCTTGATACCTTCTTTGATGAACCAAGCATTCTAATTGTTGTAAAATATATATTTCTTGACTTTAATATCACTTTAATAACAAAGTAAGATATAAAGAATAATACCACTGCTAGAATAACCGTAACAATCGTCTTAAAGATGCGTATAGCAGCTAGAGCATCAAGCTTAACTAAAGCATCAGTAATCTTTAAAGTCGAATAACCCCTATCATTTAATAATTTTATTGTATTATCAATATTATGTACATTTTTAACAAAGACGCTACTTTGAAAATTACCCTTACTATATAATTTATTATAATCAGTACTACTAATAAAGATAACACCTGATATACTTTCATAATCCTTAATACCAGTTAAACTCTCAATATTCTTCTTATCATAAGTCTTATTAACTTTTAAATTAATACTCTCTTTATAATAAATATTTTCCGCATCAATAGAAATATCCGTACCTATACAATTATAATTCTTACATAAATAATTTAAATCACTAGATATATAAGCATTACCCTCATCAATATTTCTCTTAGGTATAATTCTAAAATTATTATCATAATTAGAGGAATCATAATACTTATTTTGGAATAGTACTTTTATCTTACTATAAACTTGATTAACTTCGTATGTAAGAGACTCCATAATACTATTATTTACATATATAACATCATCACTATAATATCCCTTTGAATCGGTATAAGATATTCCTACTATTTTTATAGGATTGCTCTTATCCATTTCTCCTGTATACATATCTGTAAGATAAAGTTCTCTATCAAGAATTTCATTCGCCATATAACCAATATAATAATCATTCTTTGATCCTGCTATAACAACTTCACTTTCTTCCTCAGGCATTTTTCCAATATCAATCTTACCTCTAAAATTATCAATACTATTTACCCTTGTACTAAGATAATAATCATTATCACTAATATTAATCATTGTATCAAGAAGCAAATCATTTTTCATAACATAATCAACATTATCGATCTTTAATATATCATTATAATCTTCTTCACTAAAAGAAGTACCATCATTTTTCTTTAGAACAATTCTATCTTCATCATTATCTAAAAAATACCCATTATACCCACTTATACTTTCTAAATGTTCTTCTTCTCTAAAAGAAGCATATTCAGACATTAAAGAAGTAACCACAAATAAATAAACAAGTAGTACTAATAAAAACTTCGGTAGGACATTAAAAGTATTTCTAATACCTAACCTAATTTTAGATAAAAAACTAATATCTTTATAATTATTTTCTTTGATATTACTAACTTCTTTATAATCACGAATCTTTTTATCTTCAAGAACTTTACCATCATGCATCTTTATCTTTCTCGTAACATACTCTTCTACATCTTCATAATTATGTGTAACTACAATAACAAGTTTATCTTTTGCTATCTCACTAAGTAATTTTAATATTGATTTAGAAGACCTACTGTCAAGATTACCCGTCGGTTCATCAGCAATAATAATTGGCGTGTCCTTAGCTAGAGCTCTTGCAATAGCCACTCTCTGTTTTTGACCACCAGATAATTTAGATACCTTTGTATTTCTAAATTTATATAAATCAACTTTTCGAATAAGTTCTAATACTTTATCCTTAACCTCTTTCTTTTTAGCCCCATTAAGTAACATTACAAGTTCAATATTTTGATATACCGTATAACTATTAACAAGATTAAAAGACTGAAAAATATTTCCAATATACTTTCTTCGGTAATCTTCAAAATCCTCTTCCGTATAATGACTCGTCTCTTCCCCATTAATATACATTTCCCCTTCTTCATAAGAGTCAAGCCCACTTATAACATTAAGAAGAGTCGATTTACCACTACCAGACTCACCAGTAATAGCAACAAATTCCCCTATCTTAAATTCTAAATTAATACGGCTAAATCCTGAAGCAATAACTCCCTTACTATAATAAAACTTAGATACATTTTTTAACTTTATAATACTTTTCTCCATATATCCTCCTATACATATCAATTATACTAAATAATTATTAAAATATCTTTTATCCACAAAATATTATTTAGACTTTACATCATAATGTAAACTAATTATATATCCTTGCATAATTATCTTTTAGCTTTTCAATATTAGAAGTACTACCAATTATCTTATAACCAAATATACCTTGAGTATTATCATCAATTAACTCTTTATTATCAATCTTCTTAATCAAATAATTAAAATTATCAACAAAAGTATTTCTATTATTAAAATAATATACTCTATATACATCGTAATATCCATCACTATAATAATGCTCATGACTTCTAAGTTCAACCATTCCATCATTATCGTATGTCACTTCTATTTTAATATTATCAAGAGTATCATCAGTAACATATTCTATATCTCCTCCATTAAAATCAAAGACCATATTATCACTAACATCTATATAATCACTATATACATCATATTTAATATCACTTATATCTCTCCTCTTAAAAGATAAATAAGAATTAAAGCTAATACCAAATCCTATTCCTAAAAAGGATAGACCAATTATAAAGATAATAAATGCTTTTTTAAAAGAATGTTTCAAATTAAAGATAAAATTATAAATAATCTTTAAACAAATATAGTTAACAAGAAGAGCCCCTAAAAGAAGAATACTTGTCCCCAAATAAAACACACCACTAAAAACTTTAATAAATGAAAAAGTAAGACAAAATATTAAAAACATAAAACTACAAATACCAAACATAGATATAAAGATAAGTATACCTTTGATAATAATTATCGAAATACCCGCTAAAAAATCAAAGAAACCATAAGTAGTATGTTTAGGATCTCTAATGATAATTTTATTTTTCTTCTTCTCATTAAATTTTCTATTTTCTTGATTATTATCTTTCTTTTCATCAACAGGCTTTTCAATACTCTTTTTATTAACAGAACTATCTTCCACTGTAACAAAATAATCTAAGTATCTAATTTTAAATATATGAATAATAAGCATAATGCCAACTGCAAGACCAAATACACTATATATTACTCTAAATACATTATGAATTATTCGATATAATAATTCTGGAAATAGTAATAAAAGTCCACTAAAAATTGAAGATAAAACATGATATATACCACTTAATAATAGATACATAACTAAAGCAATAAATAATAGTTCTAGGATGCATTTAACTTTATCCCTAAATCTCATACTCCAAAACATATTTAAACTTTTAGTAACAAAACCAAGTCCCTCTTTTAAATAAGTATTAATTATATTATCTTTACTTTCCTCATTTTTTACTGTACTATTAATTACCCCATCATCAACTAAATCATCAAGATTACAATCAAGTACCTTACATAACTCCATAATTCTTTCCATATCTGGCATTGACGTACCTGATTCCCATTTACTAACCGCTTGCCTTGATACCCCAAGACGATCCGCAAGAACTTCTTGCGACATATTATTCTTTTTTCTTTGCATAGAAAGTTTATCACAAAACTTCATACAATATCACCTCTCTACCAAAAATTATAAAGCATTATTATCAGTTGCACCATACCCAAATAGTAGATTTTTGTAAATAATCAGTAGCACCTCATAATATTTATCATTTGTAAAAAAATATAACAATATTACCAATATAATATATCAAAGAAAAATGTAAACCATTAGGCTACATTTACTCAATACTCTCAAATTGAGAATTATATAGTTTAGCGTAAAAACCATTCTTTTTCATAAGCTCATTATGATTACCCTGTTCAATAATATTACCATCATTCATAACCAAGATAAGGTCAGCATTCTTAATTGTTGATAATCTGTGAGCAATAATAAATGATGTTTTATTTTCCATAAGCTTATCCATTGCCTTCTGAACAAGTTCCTCAGTTCTTGTATCAACATTTGAAGTAGCTTCATCCAAGATTAAGAAAGGAGCATTCTCTATCATCCCTCTTGCTATTGTAAGAAGCTGTCTTTGACCTGCTGAAATATTATTATTATCAGATATAACACTGTTATAGCCGTCAGGAAGGGTTTTAATAAAATGATCTACCCCTACTGTCCTACACACTTCTTCAACTTTTTTATCAGAAACATTTTTACGATTATAAACAATATTATCCTTAATAGTTCCTTCAAATAACCAAGTATCCTGAAGAACCATCGTAAACAAATCATGAATATTTTCTCTTTTTAAATTTTTAATAGAAACACCATCTATTTTAATATCACCAGAGTTAATTTCATAAAACTTCATAAGCAAGTTAACCATCGTAGTTTTACCAGCACCAGTAGGACCAACAATAGCAATCTTTTCCCCTGGCTCAGCAATAGCACTAAAATCTTTAATAATAGTTTTACCATCATCATAGCCAAACTTAACATGGTTAAATTCAATCTTACCCTTAACTTTCTTAACATCTAACTTCTCTTTTAGATTATCTTCACTAGTCATTTCCTTCTCATCCAAAAATTCAAATACCCTTTCAGAAGAAGCTGCTACTGTCTGAAGACTAGTCATAGCTTGAGCTATCTGCGATAAAGGATTAGTAAACTGTCTTACATACATAATAAAGGCTACAATAACGCCAAAAGTAATTATTTCTTTAGATGCAAGAAGAGCGCCAACTATACAAACACATACATACCCAAAGTTACCAATAAATCCCATCATAGGATGCATAAGACCAGATAAAAATTCACTTTTCTGATTATAAGTATATAGTTTTTCATTTAAAGAATCAAATCTTTTATTAGCCTCTTCTTTAGCATTACAAGTTTTAAGAGCATTAAGTCCCGAATAGACTTCTTCAATGTATCCATTCAAATCACCAAGTTCTTTTTGCCTTTCCGTAAAATACTTTTGAGACTTGCCAAGAACAATAGCCATAAAGACAAAGCCAAATACACTTGAAACTATTGCAGTAATAGCAAGAATATAATTAGTCACAAACATCATTATAATAGAACCCAAAAACATCGTAAGAGATGATACTAATGTCGCTAAACTCTGATTGAGAGACTGTGCTATTGTATCAACATCATTAGTTATCCTAGATAAAATATCTCCAGATAAATTATTATCAAAGTATTTTAAAGGAAGTCTGTTTATTTTTTTCGATATTATTGTACGAAGATTTTTAGCATACCTATTAGATATAACTACCATAACTCTACCCTGAACAAAATTAAATAATGAACTCAAAATATAAATAATAGCAAGAGTTAAAACAATTCTCTTAATAGCGGTCATCTTCATTTTTGGATTAATAATCTTTTGAATACTACTTGGCATTGTTCCAATCAACTTATATATCTCATTTTGCGGAGTATCTTCTTTAATCTTAGAAGCTATCTTAATAAAAGATACTTTATCATCAGTAGAAATAACGACCTTATTAACAATACTTTCTTGAAAAAGAATACTATTAATACTATCTGGTAGTAAATCAACAAATGAATAATCACCATTGTCCATATTAATATTACCTAAAACATCTAATAATTTTATTTTATCTTCTTTAGATACAAACACTTCATTATAAGTAGTATCTTTTAAAATTAGTTCTAAAATACTACTTGGAAGACTAACAAAATATTTCATACTATTTTCATTATCACTGGCAATATTACTTATCACACTATTAAATAAATCCTTATCTTCTTTAGATATACTAGAAGACATATTAATACCATAAATAGTACTTTCATCTAAATTAATTTCAAGTATATCCTTAAGAGTATTAGGAAGATTTTCCATACTAATATTAGATAAAATATCATTACTTAACTCTTTTGCCCCATCAGTATTTATAACTAACCCCTTAGCTATCTCATCGGTGAGACTAGATAATCTACTAGGAGAAGACAGAGCCAATATTGCTGAAAGAGAAGCAAGAATAATTGCTAACATAATAAATACTTTATATTTTTTTAAGCTAGTAACTAATTTCTTTATCGCTAAAGAGAAATTTTTAGGCTTTTCCATCACTTTCCCATGACCATGTCCTGGCACACTAGTAGACCTTTTTTCATCTTTATTACTAGGCATTTTCTAACTCCTCCTTTGTAACTTGTGATAAAGCAATTTCTCTATAAACATCACAAGATTTCATAAGTTCTTTATGTGTACCAAGACCAACACATCTACCCTTTTCAAGAACAACAATTTTATCAGCATGAAGAATTGTACCAATTCTCTGAGCCACAATTAAATTAGTAGCCCCACCAGTATACTTCTTTAGTTCTTTTCTTAGTGTACTATCAGTCTTATAATCTAAAGCACTAAATGAATCATCAAAAATATATATTTCTGGATTTCTAGCAATCGTTCTAGCTATTGATAACCTTTGTTTTTGACCACCACTTATATTAGTACCACCGCTTGCTATTAAAGCCTTTTCTTTTTTATCAAGTTTTGAAACAAACTCACTTGCTTGTGATACCTTCAAAGCTTCTTCTAATACCGTCTTGCTTTTTTTATTACCACTTTTACCATAAAAAACATTACTCTCAACCGTTCCTGAAAACATAACAGCCTTCTGTGGAACATAGCCAACAATATTATGTAAGTATTCCTCATCATAATCTTGAACATTAATACCATTAATTAATATTTCTCCATCAGTAACATCATAAAATCTAGGTATCAAATTAATTAAAGTTGATTTACCACTTCCTGTTGATCCAATAAAAGCAACAGTCTCACCCTTATCAGCTGTAAAAGAAATATTTTTTAATATATATTCATCAGCATCAGGATACTTAAATGATACATTCTTAAATTCAACAGTACCAATAAGATTATTCTTCTTACTAGAAATATGACCATTAACTATTGTATTTTCCGTGTCTAATACCTCTCTTATTCTCTTCGCAGATACACTAGCTCTAGGCATCATCATAAATATCATAGCAAGCATTAAGAAAGACATAATTACCTGCATAGCATAAGAAGAAAAGACAATCATATCACCAAATAAAACAATTTTATTACTTAGAGTAGCACTATTAATTAAAATAGCTCCAACAAAATAAATAGATAAAGTCAGTCCATATAACACCAAAGACATAACAGGGCTTAAATAATTAAATGCTTTTTGATTAAATAATTGATTACTAGTTAAATCATTATTTACTTTTTCAAATTTATTTTCACTATATTCTTCTGCATTAAAAGCCCTAACTACCCTAATACCAGATAAATTTTCACGAGATACACCATTAATCTTATCTATTAATTTTTGAATAATTTTAAACCTAGGCATAACAATTAACATTATTATTCCAATAGCAATAAGCAAAATAATAACTGCTACTGCTGTTAAAAGGCTCCACTCTAGACTTTTCCCAAGTATCTTTGTAACAGCCCATACTGCCATAATTGGTGATTTAATCATCAAATGAAGTCCCATTGAAAGTAACATTTCCATTTGTGTAATATCATTAGTGGTTCTTGTAATTAAACTACTCACAGAAAATTTTTTAACATTCTCAAGTGGTAAATCTTCAACCTTTTTAAATAGTTTTTCTCTTGTAATATAAGAAAAAGAAGATGCCACTACTGATGCAAAATATCCAATAAACACTGCAGATAACAAACTACCAAAAGCACACAAAAGCATGTATCCACCTTCTTTTAGAATACTTACCATACTAGCTCCTTTAGTTTCCACTAATTGTGTAATATTTGACATATAATCAGGCATTTTAAGTTCTAACCATACCTGAATAACAACAAGTATAGCACAAATAAGAGCATATATATAATCTCTTCTCCTTAAATTCTTTAATAATTTTAACATACATAACCTCCATAAATAATAATATGTTTTAAATTCTCATTTAACATTGTAAATTATATCATTTATCTAAATATTATGTCAATAAGACATCGTTATTCTCATATTATCATTTATTAATTTAAGAAAAGATAGTTATTTAACTATCTTTCCATATACATTTAAACCATCTACTTTTTCAATTTGAACATCTACTACTTCATTATTATCTACTTTATCTTCAATTATTACAGGAATGAAATTAGAAGTGTGAACCACTATTAAACCATTATTATGATGTTCAGCAACCCCATTAAATATTTTTCCTACCATACTTTCATAATACTTATTCTCACTATCATTAGAAAGTTCCAATATTTTATGAACTCTCTCTTTCTTAACTTCCGGTCTTACCTGTTCTACCATCTTATCAGCAGGTGTTCCCTTTCTCCTTGAATAAGGAAAAGTATGTATCTTAGTAAATCCTATCTGTATCAAAGTATCCATAGTTTCTTCAAATTCTTGTTCACTTTCACTAGGAAAACCAACAATTAAATCAGTCGTGAGTGATATTTCTGGTATGTGTTTTAAATTACTTATCATATCAAGAAATTCTTTCTTATTGTATCTTCTATTCATAAGTTTCAATATCCTATCACTACCAGATTGAAGTGGCACATGTAAATGTTTTGCCATAATATCATTTTCTTTAATTAAATTAATAATACCTGAAGTAAGTTCATTTATTTCTATAGAAGATAATCTAATACGATATATACCAGGAATTTCCACAAGAGCATAAAGTAACTCTTCTAAACTACTTCCTATATCTATACCATATTTGCCGGTATGAATACCTGTAAGTACAATTTCCTTATACCCATTATTAACAAGATTAGTTACTTCATCAATTACAAGATTAAAACTTTTACTTCTAATTCTACCCCTTGTATAAGGAATAATACAATAAGTACAAAAAGCATTACATCCATCCTGTATTTTTACAAAGCCCCTTGTATGACTATCAAAAGAATTAATCTCCATATTCTCAAAAGGAATATTAGTTAAATCATATATTAATTTCTTTTTCTCCCTATTTTCTAAGTAATCATCAAGAATGTCCACTATCTTAGACTTATCTTTATTGCCAAGAATAATATCAGCATCTATTTCATCACTACTTACCTGACTATAGCAGCCCATAACAACTATTACTCCCATAGGATTATTCTTCCTTGCTCTATTAATCATCTTTCTTGATTTCTTATCACTTTCATTAGTAACACTACAAGTATTAATAATATAAATATCTGCTTTATCTTCAAAACCAACTATAACATACCCAGCATCTTTTAATTTACTAATTACATATTCTGATTCATAGATGTTTACTTTACATCCTAAACTGCATATTCCTACTCTCATAATATACTTCCCTTCAAACATAAATATTCTACCACATAAATAGAAAAGAAAGTATACATATTTTACTTTCTTTATTTAAATTTCATTCTATATTCAATAAAACATCGAATTATTTATTTTTTCTTCCACGATTACCACTAGAATATGTTCTCTCCAAATTAATAATTTCTTCCTTCAAATTTATAATTTTTAAAAGATAATCATATTCCTTTTTATATATTTCAGAATCATCAAATATTTCTGAACTAGAAGGTAATATTTTTCTTATATCATCTCTCAGTATCCCATTCCGTTCCAAAACCCAAATAGCAGCCATAGTAATAGTTCTAGAAGCATCAAATTCTGCCTTATAGATTTCAATTAAGCTATGTAATTCTCTTATTTGTGAAATAATACTATCAGTTTTTCCCTCATAACCGTTAGAATTCATCCACACAACTATATTACTATACATTTCTTCTATCATTCTTATCCTCATCTTTATCAATAATCATCTATCTTTTCATAAAGTATTCATCATACCATACCAAAAATGAATAAATAGTCCAAATTTTTCTACTATTATCTCTTTTACCTTTCTTATGTTCATCAAGTAATTTGATAATCTTTTTAGGTTTAAAAAATTCACCTGCATTTAGGAAAGTCTCTTTAACTAAATTATAAGTATCATCTTCTTTTAACCATTCCCTTATTGGAACAGGAAAGCCAAGTTTCTTTTTATTAGACCACTTTTCAGGTAAAACATCATGTGCAACTTCTCTAAATAAATATTTAGTTTTACCATCTTTAATCTTATACTTAGTCGGTATCTTTCTAGCAGTATCAATCAATACTCTATCTAAAAATGGTACCCTAACTTCTAAAGAATTAGCCATTGACATCTTATCTGCCTTAAGAAGAATATCTCCAATTAACCAAAAATTAAAATCTATATATTGCATTTTCGTTACATCATCATATTTTCGTGCTTTCTTATAATACATTCTTGTTAAATCCTTATAAGTAGTCGGTTTCAACCTATAATTAAGAATTTTCTTTGATTCAGAAGGTTCAAACATAAAAGCATTACCAACATATCTATCTTCAAGATTATGACTTCTTCTATAAATAAAATTAAAGCCTCGATGATGTCTTAACGGATAAACAAGAGCACCAAGAAATCTCCTTATTTTATAAGGTATTTTATAATACCAACTTACTGAATAAGGCTCATGATAAATATTATATCCACCAAATATCTCATCAGCACCCTCTCCAGATAAAGCTACTTTAACATTATTAGAAGCAATATTAGCAACAAAATATAAAGCAATGGCAGAAGGGTCCGCTAGTGGTTCATCCATCATATACTGAATATTACTAAAATTATCAAAATACTCCTTTTTACTTATCTTTTTACTTATGTTTTTAACTCCAATCATCTTAGATAAATCTTTAGCATAATCAATTTCACTATAATTCTTATTATCCCAACCAACAGTAAAGGTCTTATCAACTTTACTAGCAGTAGCTATAAAAGAAGAATCAACGCCACTTGATAAAAAACTTCCTACTTCAACATCAGACACCTTATGTGCCTTAACAGTATCTTCAAGTAAGTTTCTAATAATTTCCTTCCACTCTTCTTCGCTCTTACTATTATCTTGATCAAATCTAAGACTATAATATTCTTCAATAATTAACTTACCATTTTTATATTTAAAATAATGTCCTGGTCTTAGTTTATAAACATTTTTAAAGAAAGTATCTTCACCAACACTATATTGAAAAGTCAAATAATCTTCAAGCATATCACGATTTAATTCTTTCTCAAAATTAGGATGACCTAAAAAAGATTTTATCTCGCTACCATACATAAATTCATAATCAGTAACATAATAATAAAGAGGTTTTATTCCATAGAAGTCTCTAGCTCCAAATAGTTCCTTTGTCTTAGTATCATAAATAACAAAAGCAAACATTCCACGAAGCATACTTAATATATCAACACCATATTCTTCATAGCCATGAATTAATACCTCAGTATCAGCTTTTGTACTAAATTTATGTCCCTTCTTTATTAATTCATTTTTTAATTCTTGATAATTATAAATTTCACCATTCATAAAAACCAATTTATCTTTCTTTTCATTATAGATAGGTTGATCTCCACCCTCTAAGTCAATTATAGATAATCTTCTAAAACCTAAAGCAGCATCATCATCAACAAAAAAGCCATCTGAATCAGGTCCCCTATGTTTAATTAAATCAGCCATATCTTTAATCGTTTTTTTCTTATTCTCAGATTTATCAATAAAACCTACTATTCCACACATATTATTACCTCATTTCTATATTTAAATTATATCATTTTTACTTAATACATTACAATCATTTTATTAAATACACTATTTCTTATTATTAAATCTTTCTTTATAGGAACAATGCTTACATATATCAAGAAAAGCTTTATTATCTTGAAATCCCTTAATAGCGGATCTATACTTTTCACTAGAAAGTACATCTTCTAAACTACTATTAAAAACGTTACCAAGATTAGATACTCCATCACCATCTAAACAACATATACTTACAGTACCATCGGCTAAAATAGCAATATGACTTTTTCCACCATAACAAGTACCATTTTCTTGATAGTACCCATTATTAATACTTGGCCAAATAAATTTATCATCTAAACTTAAATACACCTTATCTTTTAATTTAGTATTATTTAATAATTTACTAATATTATATTTATTCTTAATTATATCTAAATACACCTTAGTTCTACTATCCATAATTCCCTTATCCAAAGTCCAAAATCTAAGACTAATATATGGATATTTTAATTTGTCAACAACAAATAATATATCTTCAAGATAATTATCTTTCTTATTTTCACTATGAAGAGATATATTAATTTGATAAATATTATCATACATATTTAGTATATCAAGTTTTTCTCTTAAAAATACTCCATTAGTAGTTATACAAACCTTTTTATTATATTTCTTAGTAAGAGAGAATATACTATTCAAATCCTTATGTAAAAGAGGTTCTCCTTTAACATGAAGATAAATAAAATCAGTATAATCGTTCACTTTCTTTAGTACTTCTTCAAATTCAATAGAAGACATTTCTCTTTTAGGAAGACTAGATTTACTACAAAAAGAACAATTTAAATTACAAATATTAGTTATTTCCACATATATTCTTTTAAACTTCATTAGTTCCATGCCCATAATACACATTGTTATTATTAGTGAAAATTTCTCTAATCACATTATTCAAAGTAAATCATCTCCTTTTTTTATAATAATTACAATAATCTTTTAACAAACAATTATAACAATCTGGTTTAATACTTTTACATTTATATCTGCCAAAAAAAACCAACTGATGATGAACCATACTCCAACTAGCCTTAGGTATTCTCTTCATTAGTTTGTGTTCAATTATCAATGGAGAATCATCATCAGAAGCAAGTAATAATCTCTTACTTACTCTAGCTACATGAGTATCTACCGCTATTGCAGGTTCATTATAAATAACTGATAAAAACACATTAGCAGTTTTTCTTCCAACACCAGGAAGACTTTCTAAATACTCTCTATTATTTGGTAATTTAACTATCTTATCATTTACTAATCTTTGGCAAATCTCTTTAATAAAAATACTTTTCTTTTTATAAGTACCAATTGGCTTAATAATATCTTCAATATCTTTTATTTCAGCATTAGCTAACTTTTCTAAAGAATCATATCTAGTAAAAAGAATACTATTTACTTCATTTACCCTTTTATCAGTAGTTTGAGCAGACATCACAATAGCAAGCAATAATTCATAATCCTTATTATATTTAAGTTCACATATTGCATTCGGATATAATTCATTTAAATAATCTAAAAGAATACTAATCATCATTTAACCAATCATAATGAAAAATATCCTTGACATCTTTCTTGCTTTCACGATATTTAGTTTTAGCATTTATAACATCTTCTTTTGTCTTATATCCTTTTTTACGCCAATCATATAAAATCTTTTCAATATATCTTAAACTATTAGCACCATTATAAATAGCCTCTTTTAATCCCTCTAATATAAGTTCGAAAGAAAATTTATCATCAATCCATCCCTTTATTATTTCACATTCCATAGGAGAAATAGTTCTTCCAAACTCTTTTTCAAAAATAGAGTAAATATCACTATTATCAAGAGTCTTTTCCTCATTATTGTTATCTAAAATAATACCCATTATTTTCTTATACAATAAATCTAAAGAGATATATTCTTCTCTTTTACCATCACTATTCTTTTCTACAGAAATTGAAATAATTTTCTTTTCATTTAAATTATTAAGTAGTTCCATTACCTTATATTTATCCATTCCAATAGATAAAGAAATATCTTCTGGATTATAGATTATTTTATTCCCTTTATCAATTATCAATATTAAGATTATTAATTCTTCAGAAGTAATACCCAATCTAAAATAGTAATTAAATAAATATCTTGGTAAGACAATAGGTCTTTCTCTTAATAAATTTTCTACCTCTTCCATTTAAATACCTCCTACTGAAGAAGTAAAAACTAAAGACAAATCATTAGTACTATAAAAATTATAAATAAGTTTACCTTTCTTTCTTACTCTTTCTTTATAGTATAATTTACCACGTCGATAAGATAGAGACATACCATTTCCATCTATTACTTTCTCTTTAGTATATACTTCATCATAATTCAAATCAAAAACAACTACTTTATCTTTTGTTTTAACAATATAATAATTATTATCCTTATATACATTATTTATCTTCTTTAACTTCGTATTAGTATAAATATTATTCTTTAGTTCTTCTTTATAATTATTATTTTTAAGTGGCGGTATGATTATTAATAGTAATACGCCTAGTAAGATTATCATTAAAATAATTATACCCAGTATTATCTTTTTTCTCATACCTTCACCTTCTCTATCTAGTAACTATTTAAAATATATGTTTTTAATATATCATAATCATTCTCTAATTCATTATTTAATATTTTCTTTTCAATATCATCAATAATACTTTTAATATACCCACCAGGTTTTTTATTTAATATTTTAGGTATATCGCTACTTGATACCACTATATCTTTCTTCGACTTTATAGCTAAATTTTGATACATCGTATTTAGTTTTCTCTTTGAAAGACCCTTAATATCAGCATAAACCGTACACAAATATAATCCATATTTATATAAGAGATAATTATCAATTTCATCGTAAGCAAGTAATTCTCTTAATAAACACATATGTTCTTTTTCAACCTTAGTAAAAGGATAGATATCATCAACATCTAACTGACACCACATGCCAATAATATCCATACATGGTACTATCCTTGAAAGATTATTTATATCTAAAACATTAGTTAAGTTTAAACCAATAAGTAAATTAATTCCCTTACCTTTATTAGGAGACATAAAAATCTTATCTAATTCTTCTTTCTTACGATTCATTGATAATTTTTTTAATAAATAACTATATTTAGTCAAATAATGTTTAGTTTTAGAATCAATATCAAAATCTAATATAGTAGCAAATCTAATACATCTTAAAATACGAAGCGCATCTTCTTTAATACGATATTTAGGATTACCAACAGTTCTCAATATTTTATTTACTAAATCATCTTTAATACCTAAAACATCAATTATTTCTCCATCTTTGTTAATACATAAAGTATTAATAGTAAAATCTCTTCTTAACAAGTCTTTTTTTAAATTTTTAATATATTTAATTTTTATCGGTCTTCGGTTATCTTCATATTTAATTTCTTTACGGAAAGTAGTTACATCATATTTATAACCTTTATAAAAAATAACAACACTGCCATATTGCATATCTGGTACCTTAACATTATCAAAAAATCCTAATATTTCCTTAGGAGTAGCAGAGGTACATATATCAATATCATTCGTTTTAATACCAAGAGCCTTATCACGAGGATAACCTCCTACTATATAAGCTTCATAACCATTTTCTGTTAATATATTTAATATTTCAATCGCTTTCTCTTCCATTACTCCTCCAATAATATTGTACTATGGTTTAAGGTAAAAGTCCACTAATAAAGAATGATAATTGAAGAAAAAAAGGAACTTTTTATTGTTCCTTAACTTCTCTTACTTATATTCTTTTCTTTGATTATTAATCATAGTAATAAATTCTTCACTAGTAACAGTAGTAGTTTTCTCTTCACCATACTTACGATATGTCACTGTATTATTATCTCTTTCATTATTACCAAGTACTAATGTATAAGGTATTTTCCTTGTTTGAGCTTCTCTTATTTTATAACCCATTTTTTCATCCCTAGAATCTAGTTCTACTCTAAAGTTATTTTCTTTTAATAAATCAAATAATTTATTAGCATACTCTAAGTGATATTCATTATTTACAGGAATTATTTCTACTTGAACAGGAGAAAGCCATAATGGTAATACTCCTTTTGTTTCTTCTAGAATATAGGCCATAAATCTATCTAATGAACCTAATATTGCTCTATGTAGTACTACTGGGGTTTTCTTACTTCCATCTTTATCAACATATTTTAAATCAAATTTAGCTGGTAAACAGAAATCTAGTTGACAAGTAGATAATGTAATTTCTGGACCAACAGCAGGTTTTACATTAACATCTAATTTAGGTCCATAGAAGGCTGCCTCTCCTATTTCTTCGGTATATTCTATTCCTAAATCATTTAAAACCTCTCTTAATTCATTTTCAGCTTTATTCCACATTTCATCATCTGGATGATATTTTTCTTTATCTTCAGGATCTCTTAATGATAATACACATCTATAATTAGTGATATTAAAATCTTTATAGACATCAAAGATTAGATCTACAACGGATTTGAATTCATCTTTTATTTGTTCTGGAGTTACAAAAAGGTGAGCGTCATTTTGACAGAAATGTCTTCCTCTTTCAATACCTTTTAGGGCACCGGATGCTTCAAATCTAAAGTCATGAGCTATTTCTCCTATTCTAATTGGTAAATCTTTGTATGAGTGAAGACTGCCAGCATATATCATCATATGATGTGGACAATTCATTGGTCTTAAGACAAATTCTTCCTCATCTACTTTCATAGCAGGGAACATATTTTCTTTATAGTGATCCCAATGACCACTGGTCTTATATAACTCAACATTTCCAACACAAGGAGTTAAGACATGCTGATAATTTAATTTTTTTTCTTTTCCTTTGATATAGTTTTCTAGTTCTTCCCATATTATATATCCATTTGGTAGATACATTGGAAGCCCTTTACCTACTAAATCATCAGACATAAAGATTCCTAATTCCTTACCTATTTTACGATGATCTCTATTTTTTCTTTCTTCTAATTCATTTAGATACTCATTTAAATCTTCTTCATTTCTAAAACATACTCCATATATTCTTTGAAGCATTTTATTTTTAGCGTCCCCTTTCCAGTAAGCTCCGGAAAACTTTATTAATTTAAAATATTTTAATTCTTTTACTGTATCAACATGAGGTCCCCTACAAAGGTCAGTAAAGTCGCCTTGAGTATAACAACTAATTATAGTATTATCTTCATCCATTCTTGATATTAAATCTACTTTATATGGATCATCCTTAAACATGTCTAGAGCTTCTTCTTTGCTTATTTCATGTCTTACGATTCTTTTTCCATCTTTAGATAATTTTTTCATTTCTTTTTCAATTCTAGGTAAATCTTCTTCGGTTATAACGTTGTCACCTAAATCAATATCGTAATAAAAACCTTCCTCTATTACAGGACCTACCCAGAACTTAGCTTCTGGATATAAGTGTTTTACAGCTTGAGCCATCAAATGTGCACAAGAGTGATTTAACTTATTTAAATCTTCATTTTCTTTAATATTTATCATTTTTCTTCCTCCTCATTATTATTAATTTATCTCCCATCAAAAATAAAAAGACCAATCAATGGAGTGACAAAATCACGGTACCATCCATCTTTGATCTTAATTTTTTTTAACGGTGTATCACCGGGAACATCTTTCGAGTCCACTCAAAGGTAGTAATCATTTAAAATTATTATTAGCTTACACCAAACGCTAACTCTCTATAAATAAAAATAAATAATCATGTCCTTCTCATTGATTTCAAATACAATTATATTATAGGCATTATTCTTTCTTTTGTCAATACCCTTAAAACCACACTAAAAAATAATTTTCTCTATTATTTCATTAGATACATATAAATATTTCTTATTAATATAAATCATATCTCCATCTCTAATTAAATAATTATTTCTAATTAAATCATAAATATCAAAAACACTCATTAAATCTTTGTTAAACTTCTTCTTAAAATTACTAAGAGAAATACCATCTATCTTCCTAAGCCCAAGCATTACTTCATTATCCATTTGCATCTTAATACTTTCATCATCTTCACTATTAACAAAAATACCATTTAAATACTTAGATAAATTTTTCACATTAATACTTCTAACTCCGTCAATATAACTTGTACTAGATAAACCAAAGCCATAATAGTAATCATTATTCCAATATACTAAGTTATGTTTTGACTCATACCCTTTCTTGGCATAATTGCTTATCTCATAATGCCTATACCCATTTTTTTCTAAAATACTTTCAATATATTTATACATCTCATAATCAAGATCTTCATCAATATTTTTAAAATTCTCAATTCCAAGTACAGTATGATCTTCAATCATCAAACTATATGTAGAAATATGATTTATTCCCAAACTTAAAAAACACTCTAAATCATTTTTTAAAATATCAATATCATCATAAGCAGCATATATTAAATCGATATTAATATTATTAAAATACTTTTTAACTAACCTAATTTTTTCTAATACATCTTTTTTTCTATGACTTCTTCTTAATAATTTTAAAACACTATCATTAAAAGACTGTACTCCTATGCTTATTCTATTAACCCCATATTCCTTAAGTAATTTAAGCTTAGCTTCATCAATAGATTCAACGTTACTTTCTACAGTAAATTCTAAAGAATTATTTTTCTTAAATAATAAAGTAATATCAAGTAACTTTTTAAGTTCATCATAATTCAAACTAGTAGGAGTTCCTCCTCCTATAAAGATAGTATATACTTCATCACCCTTATATCTATTTTTAATTTCCATTTCCAACATATCTAAATAACGATTAACAAATTTTTTATCATATATAATCTTACAAAAATCACAGTATGAACAAATACTTCTACAAAAAGGAATATGAATATACACAGACATAATATCACCACCACTAGAATAACATACTAAATATTTATAATCAAGGTATAAATTATAAATAATAGTCCATTATAATAATGGTGATAATTATGGATAACATAGATGTACGAGCATATATAATCAATAACTTTAAAGAAGACACTCCAGAAGAAATAAAAGCATCTATTGAGGAATCAATATCATCAAAAGACGATGATACCCTTATAGGCCTTGGAGTACTCTTTGAACTTGCATGGAATAATAGTTCAGATGAAGAAAAAAACACATTATTATTCAATATAAAAAAAGGTATGTAAGCATATTACATATCTTTTTTAGTAATCAATAATTCTATACCAACATTCCCATCCCTTAAACCCAATTTAATATCTCTATCTAATAGAGCTAAATCAGATAAAAATTTAAGTAATTCCTTTTCCGTATAATAATAACTATCACTAAGCAAATATTTAACTCTATATACACTTCTAAATTCTAATATTTTAGCAATTTCATCATTACTCTTTCCCTCATTATATAATCTTTTAACTTGAAATAAAAGCCTAACTTGTGAAGCAAGTAAATTAATAATCTGGCTAGCATCCATACCATCTAAAGCAAAATTATTATAAAGTCTAATAGCCTTTGAACTATCTTTTTTTATAATAGCACTAACCAAGTCAAATATAGAATCTTCAATATTCTCATTAGTAAGTTTATTTATATCTTCCTTCGTTATCACTTTACTATCAATCTTATATAACATTAACTTATCAAGTTCATTCCTTAAATTATCTAAGTTATGACCACATCTACTCATCAAATACAAACAAAGTGTTTTATCAAATTTATACCCATTATCTTTCGTATAATTAAGAATATAATCTTCTAAATAACTATCATTTGCATCTAACTTCTTACTAATTCCCTTTGAACCAATCAACTTAACAAGTTTGCGTCTCGAATCAACTGAATCACTATAAGATATAAAAATCATATAAGTATTGGAATTAAAATTACTAAAATAATCCTCTAACAATTGAATGTTATCTATATCTTTCTTATCTCCCAAATAACTAGTACTATCAATAATTAATAATTTTTTATTAGAAAACATACTAATTGTTTGAGCCTCCATAACGATATTCGAAATATCATTAATATCATAATATATGATATCATCTTCTTCTATCGCTAACTTAGACTTAATACTACTTAACTCATTATTTATAATAGACTTATCACTGCAATATAATAAATAAAAATTCATAATCTAAAATCACTCTTCTTCTAAACTGCACGTATAACCATCACTTCTATAATAATTAAGAAGATCATGCTTATCTTTAGGTAAGAAAAAATCATTTTCAACATCAACATTATCAAATAAACGATAAGTTTTTTCTTCATCAATAAATTTATAAGAATCAGCATCATCTATATATTTATAAAAATAACTCTTATTTTTAAACTCCATATAATATTTATTATCATCGAAAATATAACTAATCCTCTTTACCATACTAGTTAAATTATTACGATAATTAAAAGATAATAAAACTTCATCTATAACATTAGCAGGAACTTCCTGAGAAAGATAATCCTTATTACAAATATATTCTTCAGTATTATCACTAATATACTTAGTAACAATCATAAAAACAATTCCCAAAATTAAAAGAATAAGAATAATCACCAAGGTAAATATTCTACTTTTATTAGTTACAACTACATTACTACTAGAACTATTATCAGAACTTTTAGGAATCGTTATATCTATAAGTTTATTTACATCAACATCCAAATCAAATAAAATTTCATCTATTATTTGAACACTATCAACAACATCTAAATTTATAATTTCAATTTCCTTATTACTTTTACCAGATAGTAAACTATCAATAAAATTCTTAACATCATCTTTCTTAGAATTTTTAGACATCATAATAGTACCAACTTTTTCCTTAATGAAGAAAGAACCATAATATATTTTCTTACCGTCATAACTATAAACAATATACTTTTCTCCATTCTTACTATTCTTAAAAGCCCCAAAAACAGTAATATACATAGTATCTTGTCCATAGACAAATTTAAAATCATTAACCTTAATTATTTTGCCAATCATCTAAATAACCTCCCTAAGAGAAAAAACTACTAGCAGTTTATTCATATTTAATCTGTTCAGCTTCAATATCAAATTCACCATTAAAATGACAGTCTTGTTCGTTATTTTGATTTTCAAAAGTCTCCTTAAGCCATATCAAAACAGTATATGATTTCATTTCCTTACTCTTTAAGAATACATCGGATGACATAAGAAGCCTTCCACTCGTAGGAATAGAACCACTATTAATTTTATTATTATTAGAGTCATATAATGCATACATTAAATGACCAGATACAAACTCATTTTTTGTAACATCAACATAAATATCTAATGTTTGATCTAATGTACCAGTACTCTCCACTGAAAACCTCTTCTTATAAACATAAGTATCACTATCTATACCCGGTTCATCAATAGGATAAAGATCATAAGTATCAATTTTCTTTCCATCTATATAATTAATATATAAAGTACCAGTTCTAATTTCTGTTGAATCATCATCTTCTTTACCAACTAATGTGTAATAAGTCAAAGTACCACCAATAGTCATTACAACAAGCGCTAAAATTAAAATAAAAGCATAAAAAGTACTAACCTTACCATTACCCTTAGTTTCCATATTACCACCATCCATTTTTATCTAAATCAATAATACCAAAATAATAAAAAAAAAGCAATATAACTATTGCTCTTATTCTAAAAAATTTAAAAATTCTTCTCTTGACATAAAACCAGTATGCCTTTTAACTTCATTTCCATTTTCAAATAAAATAATTGTCGGAATACTCATGACACCATATTCTCTTGCTAAATCAACATAAGAATCAGTATCAACTTTAACAAAATTAAATTCTTTTTCTCCAGCAACTTCTTCAAAAATAGGAGCAAACATTTTACATGGTCCACACCACTCAGCATAAAAGTCCACTACTGCTTTTTTCTCTATTAAAGAAGCAAAATCCTTTTCATAATGAATAACTTCCATAATTAATCATCCTCCTCTATTATACTATTATCACTAATATGTAATTTATTTCTATCTACAAGTTTTTTAATAGACTCTTTAGTAACAACATCTTTATCTAAAAGTAATTTGACTACTTCAGTATTTACCTCTTCATTACTCCTATCTTTTCTACCATCAATAATATTATATACATCATCATATAAATCTAGTACATCATTAGTTTTATCTGATAATATTGGTGTCTTATTAAGCATAAAGTCTACTATCTCAGAATCCTTAAGGAAATTATTATTAAATATTGGTAAAGATAGTATTACCAAAATAACAAAAATATATACATACATCTCTATTAACCCAACAAATACCCCTAGTAACTTTGAAGGGATACTAAGAATAATAGTAGCCTTAAGTATTTTCTCAATTATACCAGTAATCATAAGCAATAGCCTTAATACAACAAGTAATAAAGAAAATACAATAATAAAAGCAATTACCTCATAAAGAAGAATATTTATAACTTCAATTTCCTTTATTTTACCACCTAATTCAAAAAATGGTAAATTCTCATACATTATAACAGATAAATTATTCTTTAAGTAAAAAGAAAGAACTACAATAACAAACATTCCTACAAAATCAGTAAGTTTTTTAATTACTCCAGCCTTAAAACCCGCTACTGCACCTAATGCTAAAAATATAAGAATAATAATATCAACAACAGACATATAAATCACCTACGCCCTATTTACCTTATCATTAATAACACTAAAAGATATCGCCGTATTATCAAATAAATCATGGTATATTAGCTCATAACTTGTCCAGTCTTTTTCAACTTCAAAAGCTACATAACCAGATATCTTATCACCAGCACTTAATCTCTTAACAAAAGAAATGCTATTAACACCATCTATAGAATCACTAATATTTACTTCAGGGATATCACTGTCAAAATCACTAGTACCTTCAAAATTAATCATAGATATTTTCTTTACTTCCTCAGAATCGTTTACAATATCTAAAAAAAATACAATATATTCATCACCATCAATAGAAGTATCATCTCCAATATTATCAAAAGATTCAACTCTATTTAAAGTAAAACTTAGACCATTATAATTCAAAGTATCTCCAATAGTACCCTCTGATACAACAATATAATTATCCTCATATTCTGACTTATATCTATGATGAACTTCCTTAGCTTTATCCATTGAAACATCAGGAATAGAAAAAATCAAAACAATTATAAGTCCAAAAACAATAATAGGAATTAAACACGAAACAATAATTAGAGCAATTGCCCATCCAGGCATTCTCTTCTTCTTACCATTATTTACATCAGTAGTTCTACTATCATTACCATTAAAAACCACACCACAATTTAAACAAATATCAGCATTTTCATTTAATTCTTTACCACAATTAGAACAAAATTTTGCCATCAACTTCAACTCCTTACATTATCTATTATATACCACTATCAAAAAAAAAGAAAGAAATTTTAACTCAATATATTAAATATTAGGTATTATCCCATACACAAATAAACCAGTAACATAACCTATTTTAGGGAGGGAAAAAATGAATTTTAATGATTATTTTAATTATATTAACGGTTACAATGATATGAATTATATGACTAATCCAAATCAGATGATAGAAGATTTAAATTATCAAAAACAAATCATAAATATACCATCGGGTCAAAACAAAAAAAATATAGATAGTGAAGAAGGATTTAAAAGAGGAAATATGTTCCAAAATCTTTATAAAGGATACAAAAACTATAAACCATCTAAACTAACCGCAAGTAATGAAAAAGAAGATATGCTAATGCAAATACAAGAATACTCTTTTGCACTAATAGATTTAAACTTATATTTAGATATGTATCCAAATGATAAAGATACATTAAATCTATTTAATACATATCTAAATAATAAAAAAGGACTAGTAGATATGTATGAAGAAAAATATGGTCCTTTAACAATTGATAGTAACGACCAAAAAAATAATTGGAAATGGTCAAAATCACCATGGCCATGGGAGGTGCAAAGATAATGTGGAAATATGTTAAAAGTCTTGAATATCCGATAAATATCAAGAAAAAAGACTTAAGAATGGCCAAGTATTTAATTACCCAATATGGTGGAAGCAATGGCGAATTAGCAGCAGCATGGAGATATTTAAATCAAAGATATACTATGCCTGATGATAAAGGCAAAGCTCTTCTAACAGATATCGGTACAGAAGAATTAGCTCACGTCGAAATGATATCTACAATGATATATCAATTAATGAAAGATGCAACTATCGATGAAATAAAAAAAGCCGGTTTAGAAGGAAATTACGCTGAACACGGTAAAGCACTATATCCAACTGATGCCAATGGTGTTCCATTCACAGTAACTTATTTTGCTACAACTGGTGATCCACTTGCAGATATTTCTGAAGACATGGCAGCTGAGCAAAAAGCAAGAGCTGTATATGAAAACTTACTCGACTTAACAGATGACCCAGATGTCATAGGACCACTATTATTCTTAAGACAAAGAGAAATAATCCATTTTACGAGATTTAAAGAACTATATGAAGAATACGAAAAGAATGTAACCAAATAAGTTACATTCTTTTTATCTACAAGTTAAACCACGATTAGCATACATACTCTGCATAGTATCAAAGTCTCTACTAATACCAAAAGTATTAATATCATCATCAGATAACTTATTAAAATCATACGTATAAGTTACCTTATAGTCATCATCATTATCCGTATCAATAGACGTATTAAATCCTTCTATATTAGTATAATTACCAAATCTAGTATTATGTCTAGTACGAATATCAGCAAGGTCTAAAACTGTATTAGTAACACCAGTAACAACATCATCTAGTGCTTCTCCTACTATTCCACCTACTGCACCATTATCTTCATTAGTAGTATCATCATCTTCTGTTGTACCATCAGTACCAGTACCAACACCATCAGTATGACCATCTTTATATTCATAAGTAACAGTCATCATCTTAACATCATTATCTCTATAATCAATCTTATATGTCGTACTAGAACTTATATTACCTAGACTATTCTCAGTAGTACAAGTAAGTGTATCATTAGTACCACATCCAGATAATACCGCTATTACAGCAATTAAAAGTAATGCTTTTTTCATAAATAATTAACTCCTTTCCTAATATTATTATTAACAAATAATACTATTTTAATAAAGGAATTTTTTACCAAAAAATTATTTTTTTTCACCAACAATTTTTTTGTTGATAAGACTAGCAGATCTTTTAATATCTTTCAAAATCTTACTATATAAATTTGGATAATGTCTAAGTTCCATAATTAAATCAACATCCTCATAAGAGATAGAGCCGATGTAAGATCTACTTTCTTCATTCATAATTACTACTTCTCTACCAAGTAAATAATCAATTGTAACATTAAGTGCATCAGAAAGTTTAATTAAATTATCAATAGTAGGAACTCTAGTTCCATTTTCATATCCACAAATTGATACCTTAGTAACACCGATTAAATCACCAAGTGCCTGCTGTGACAAACCACTTTTCATTCTAACTTCCTTTAGTCTTTTACCTACCACAATAATCATTTCCTTTCAAATATCTCTTCGATATCTCTTTGTTAATATTATTTTATAATAAAATAACACATTTGTATATACCTTAATTACATATTTTAAAAGAAAACAATATATAATATTAATAATTTATTATTATTATTTACCATTTAATATATTTAAATACCATAATACTAAAACTTAAAAAGAAACAGATTATTCATCCGTTTCTTTTTGTTCGTCTACAACAATTTCTTCTTTTTTTCGATTAGGATTAGAAGTAAGAAAAGTTACTCTTTCTGCTACTATCTCAGTTTTTCTTCTTCGAACACCATCTGGAGACTCAACAATTCTTGACTGCACGCGACCCTTAACACCAATCATGTCCCCGGTTTTACAGTATTCATTAGTAGATTCAGCAACATTTGTCCACAAAGTACAATCCAGAAAATCCGTATCATATTCACCATTAACATTACGATAATTCCTTGGAACAGCAAGTGTAAGTGAAGCGTACTTCTTACCAGTTTCCGTTGTTTTAATCTCTGGAGATCTAGCAATTCTTCCTACTAAAACAATTTGATTAACCATAACTCCCTCCTTTCGAAGCGAATATAACATAAAATAAAGAAACTAATCAAATTATCAAAAACCTCTTTTAGAAAGCATTTTTATACAGAAAAAAACTTCTCTAATCATCAAAAATATTTTTCATAATCTTTTTAATGGTCAAAAAAGTTTTTTAATAATTTTGCAAACTTTACACTTATTTTACACTTTTACGAAGTAATCTTAACTTCTTCCAAAATAGAATCACTAATAGCCTTAGCAATTTCATCTTTACTCTTAAATAATATATCCAAATCTCCTTCATTAGACATATATCCAACTTCAAGTAAGTAGCTTTCATTTCCCATGTTACTATCATAGTATGGATTAACTCCAACCTTATCAGGATTGCTATTGTCAACATAAGCACCAGTCATAATCCCACCTGTTTCTCTAATCATATACAAATAATTAGATTTAGTAGTAATATTATACGCCTTATATCCTTTATCTTTATACCCTTTTAATGAAGAACTAATCTCACTCTCAGTAAAATTATGAGTATATACACCATCTGCCACCTTATACAATTTGTTCGATGAATAACCAAAATCAGTTTTACTAATCAAAGATTCCGCTATATTCTTAGCAAACGTAGTATCTATTAAATCAGAGGTATATACTTCAATTCCCTTAACACCCTTATAAGTATTCTTATTAATATGAATTGAAAAAGTATACTTAGATTTAACCTCATTGGGAATTACTGCTCTACCATGCTCATTATATTCATCCATTGTCTTATCGTTAGGAATATCACCACTATCATGAGTAAGCATAACTTTAATTCCTTCACTCTCCAAAAAAGACTTAATCTTTTTACTAATATCCATAGTAAAATCACTTTCTTTATACTTACCAGCTAATGCTCCACTATCAAGACCGCCATGTCCTGGATCAATAGTTATATCATAAATATCCTTATCATTATTTTCTATTACATCAAACATAAAAGAACCATAATCATCATCTTTAGATATTATAATCTTATTATTATATTTAGATAAAGAATAATAAATAAGCTCATCATAATCTGTCTTATTGTCCAAAACAAAATATTTATAAATAGGTTCATCTTCCTTTTCCTCATTCTTAAATTCTAGCCTTAAAAATAAATAATAAGTACTCCTTTCAAGATTATCAATAAACATTCCTTCATTTATATAGTCTGATGTATTAAAAATAATCTTAGTGCCTTCTTTTTCACTATTTATATTAAACTCTTTATACTCACCATTGTAAAGAACTAACTTAATATCATCATAATTAACACTATCAATATTTAGAGAACCAGAAAAATTAAGATGATTACCATAAATAAAAAACTTATCAACTTCAGCTTTCTCTTCCTCAACATCAATTCTCGGAATTTTATTAGTCTTCAAATAAATAAAATAACCACCAACACATAATATTATAAAAGCAATTAAACAAATAAAATTTTTTTTCATTTGCTACCTCCTACATTTAGAGCAAGTAATCTATTCAATTCAACAGCATACTCCATTGGCAATTCATCTCTAAATGCATTAACAAATCCCATAATAATTAATTCTTTAGCCTTATTTTCATCAATTCCTCTACTCATCAAATAAAAAAGTTTATCCTCAGATATTTTCGATACTGTAGCCTCATGTTCTAAAAAGGAACTATTATTGCAAACAATATTCGAAGGTACTGTATCACTTTTTGATTTATCATCCACTATTAAAGTATCACATTTAACTGAAGCCTTAGCATTAGTAGCAGTTTTACCAATATAACAAGTACCACGATATATTGCAGTTCCTCCACCAGATGCAATAGATTTTGATACAATATTACTCTTCGTATTCTTACCCAAATGAATCATCTTAGCACCACTATCTTGAATTTGACCTTCAGATGCAGCTGCTACAGTAATACAACTCCCCCTTGAATTATCCCCCTTTAATATACAACATGGATATTTCATATTAGTCTTCGAGCCAACATTACCATCAATCCATTCCATAAGACCATTATCAAGAACAATAGCACGTTTAGTAACTAAATTATAAACATCACTTGACCAATTTTGAATAGTAGTATAACGACATTTGGCATTCTTTCCAACAAATATCTCAACCACTGCAGCATGAAGAGCATCTTCTGTATAAGTAGGAGCAGTACATCCCTCAATATAATGAAGATCACTATTATCATCAACAATAATTAGCGTTCTTTCAAACTGACCCATATTCCTGCTATTGATACGGAAATAACTTTGAAGAGGTCTATCAAGAGTAGTATCAGGAGGAATATAAATAAAAGTACCACCAGACCATACAGCACCATTTAAAGCAGTAAACTTATTCTCATTATATTTAACTAAAGTATTAAAAAATTTTTTAAAAATTTCCGGATGCTCTCTTAATGCCGTGTCAGTATCACAAAAAATAACCTTTTTCTTTCTAAGCTCCTCATTCATATTATGATAAATAACTTCACTATCAAATTGTGCCCCAACACCATCAAGATACTTTTTTTCCGCAGAAATAACTCCTAAATTATCAAAAAGATTACGAACATTACAAGATAAATTTTCCCAATTATCAGTAAGCTCTTCTTCTCTTTCTTTATAATAATTAATACTATCGTAATCTATATCAAGTTTTGGTCCAAAAGAAGGATTAGAACTTCTATTAAAAGACTCCAATGCTTTTAATCTAAATTTAAGCATCCACTCTGGTTCATTCTTTATACTTGATATACGCTTAATAACATCACTAGTAAGTTTCATTACATCACCATCTCTAAAATTATTATCACATAATAAGTCAAAAAAGTAAAGAAAAAGAACTAAATAGATTAACTTTCATTAACATTAGAATTAGTCCTAAATCCATCCATATAATAACTTGGTATATTTCCTTGAATAACCTTCATTGAAACAGGTAAATTAAATTCCATTTCCATATTATCACTAATAATCGGAAGAATAACAATAGTAGCAATTTTAATATTAATATTTAATTTAAGTAAAGCATTATTTATACCATATTCAGTAACATCAGTAGTAAATCCAGCTTCAACATTTCTAACAAAAGAAATACGTACAGGTATCTTTGGTCCCAGATTATTAAATAAACTATTATGCATAGCAATTCCCAAAGGAACCTCCATTATTGTACCATTTTTAAGTTTACCAAAATCTCTATCACTATAATAATCTTTAAGCAGTAATATATTACCATTATCAAATTCCTTTAAATTATATTCAATCTTTTTAGTAATATTTTCTAATACTAAAGATGATTTAGAAGAATCAAAATCAATTAATATAATTTCACCCTTGCTATTATACCTAACGGTAAATAATTCATCAGAAAGATTGTCATTACTAATTTCTCTAAGGGAATTATTAATAATAACCAACTCAAGTTTTCTTATTTCTGAGGTTGCATAATTAATAATAAAAGGAGAAATCTTTTTAGCATAATAATTAACAAGAAAAATAGAACATAAAAATGATATCATCAAAAAAAATACAATAAACAATAAAAGCCTTCTTTTCTTTTTCTTTTTTAGTATAATTCCCATAATAAATTATATGCAAAGTAATTATCTAAAAGTAATAAAACCACCTCTAATAGATTTAGTATCATATCCAAAAGCATTAAGTCTCTTACTAATTTCTAAACTCTGATTACCTTCTGAACAATATAAGTAATATCTCTTATTCTTATCCAAATAGTGTGAATAATTATTAATCAAATTATAATATGGAATATTAATAGCATTTTTAATATGAGAGATACTATAAGAGTAATTATCCCTTATATCGACAATAATAGGATTATCCATTCTTTTTACTTCATCTATTGAAACAGTATCCATATTAATCAACTTCCTTTTCATATATAAGAAATACTTCTAATATAATATATACATTATATATAAAAAGGAAAAGTTCAAATACACAAAAAATGTAACCAATTTGGTTACATTTTTATTCCACGTCGCTAAAAAAATCATCGAAAAATTCATCATCATCAGTACTATCTTCATAAACAGTAGTAATTTTATCATTATTAGCTTTATTCTTATCATCAACAGAAACATCAATAGAATCATCACGAATAAAATCATTAATTGAATGTTTCTCTTCATTTTTAATTTCCTCTTTCTCCTTGATTTCTTCCTTCTCAATCTCCGCTATTTTAGCATCAATCTTCTTAACTAGATCATCAATATTAAAACTATCTTCCCCATCAGAAGGTTCATTTTTCATAAAATCAGCAGTAGAAGATCCACCAAATGGATTACTTCCAAATGGATTACCATTCATTGACATACCACCAAATGGACTAGCACCTATAAACGGATTACTTCCTCCAAATGGACTAGATGGTTGAAAAGATTCCATACTTGCCATTTTTTCCTGTTTTTTAGCCTTAACAAATTCCCTTATATCAAACAATTCAACAGGCTTCTTTTCTCTCTCAGGAGGAGTAGCCTTAGAATAACTTCTTCCCCAGTCAACTTCAAAATCAGTTTGAAATCTTGTCTTATAAGGAAATAATCTTCTTCTTAAAATAATAATTTCAAATTTATTTAATCTTTGCAAATCACTTACAGTAACCAGAGGTGTTGAAGCAGTTTTATCCTTTTCCTTAGATTTTACCTCTCCACACATCTTACTTATTTCTTCCAATGCTGCTATCTCACTACTAATTAAATAAACTAAATTACAGTTACCACGAATAGTATCACCATTTTCTTTACCATATACTTGAGTAAGTTGAGCAAAGTTCTGAATAATGAAGGTAAATCTAATAAGTCTACTACGAGCTGCTGTTACCATTGTCGTAACATCTTTTAATGGTGGCATATTAGCAAACTCATCTAGAATAAAATTAGTTCTAAACGGAAGTTTTCCGCCAGATTCTTGAGCAACATCAATAAGTGTTTCATAACATTGTTTAATAAATATAGTAGCAAGAGGATGAAGTGTCTTTTTTTCATCTTGAACAATTAAAAATACAGCCGTCTTCTTTCTACCAATTTCACGCATATCAAAATCACTATGAGAAAGCATTTCTGATAAATTCTCACGCGAAGAAAACAATTTAATTTTTTGCTTAAAAGTAGCAATGATACCTTGCTTAGTCTCATCAGCAGTAAATACAGTACCAGAAGCGTTAATATATGCAGGTTTAGATGGATCCTTAGCATTAAAATATTCTTTAATATAATTATTATTAGGTCCACCAAATCTTTCTTCACCCAAACTAGACATTAAGTTAATACTATTTAAATTAACTTGTTCAGGAGTAGCATCCTCAAATAACCCTAAAGCAAGACCAGTAAAATAATCCGCTGCCGTCTTTTCCCAGAAAGGATCTCCACTACTCTTTTCTTCGTACAAAATATTTAAAGCCAAATCATCCAATAATTCTATTGCCTTATCCGAATTACCTTCCTTATATAATTTATAAGGTAAACTCATTGGATTCCAAGCATTACCATGTCCAGGATCCCTAAAATTTAAAGTAACAATATTATAACCTTCTTCTTTTAACAAAGAAGCAGTCTCTTCGTACAATTCACCCTTAGGATCAGTAAGAATCATCGACTCATTATGTTTAGACAAAAGCTTAATCATTGGTTTAGCCACAATTACCGTCTTACCACTACCAGTAGCACCCATAACCAAATAATGATCTTCACCATTATCAACCCACATCTTCCCTTTTTTACTAATAAGAGGAATACCAGCAGCCTCAATTTTCGCATCTTTAATATTAACAGGTACTAACCCCTTTTTAAATTCACTATCCGTAGCCCATCTAGAATATCCCTTTTCCTTTTTAGATCCAATACTTATACCAGGTCCACCTTTCTCATGACCAAAAATATAAGATTTAACTACCATAAACAAGCCAACAAGAGAAATAGCAAAAACAAAAAAGGTACTACCAATATATCTACCAGTAAAAGCTCTAAAAGGTAAAAGACCATAAAACTTACCTGTTGCAAATATATTGGCTACATTAAGAACTCCTATTGCACATAAATATAATAAAAATAAACAAAAAGCAATAAAAATAATTAAATCCTTTTTCTCAACCTTAATCTTCAACAGTTAACACCTCACAAACTAACAATATTATAGCATCAATGCCTAGAATTGTAAACAAATATTTTGTGAAAGAAAAATAGAAAAAGAAACCTACTCTTTAGCTTCAGTCTCTTTAAATACTATAGAAACATCATAATCCATAATATTTTTTACATTAAAAGTATAATTATTATCATTATTATCAATAACAGATATTAATTTACCCTTCTTTAAATTACTAATACTACACAACTTAGTAATAGATGTCATTTTAGTAGCATTACTTCTAATAAATTTATTAAAATCACCAGAACTAGGATACTTCTTTAGCATACTATCACTAAGAAGACTATAAGCTTTTTCCATATCATTAATAATATAACTATAAAAATCAGAAAAATATAATCTACATAAAGCAACTTCATCAAATTCATTAATAGTTTTAATACTATTATAATTACTACTAGAGATATTAATCTTCTTAATACCATTAATAATACCTTTAGCATCACTATCATCTATTGGATAAATAGAATAACAATTACTAGAACTATCTACTAAAACAATAACGTGATATTCATCATTTACTACTTTACTACCTTCAATATTATTCTCAATAAGAATACCCTTAGCATAATATAATTTATTTTTACCAACATTAACATATTTAATGCTTTTAGCCTTAAATGAATCATTATAACTATACTCATCAATATAATCAATAACATTATCATTATTAATACTATTATAATCAATATATTTTTTGTCTAATACACTAATCACAGAATTAATATCACCAGAAGCAACATAACCAATAAATTCATTAATATCAGCACTAACAGAGAAAAATTCTTGATAATCATTAACAACTTCCAACTTTTCATATTTACTCTTATAATTTAGTATAAAGAAAATAATAGACAGAATAGAGCAAACAATTAAAATGACAATTAAAGTTCTTACATCATCCTTTTTCATTCTTCCATCTCCATCCTAGTACTATTTTTATCAGTAGTATTATCAGTTTTAACAACTCTCCTTGGTTCAGTCGGTGATACATAATCTAATGGATCAACTTTAGTACCATTAAGACGCATCTCAAAATGTAAATGTCCACCAGTTGAACAACCGGATGTACCACTTTTACCAATAACCTGTCCCTGCTTTACAGTATCCCCTGCTCTAACAGTTATAGTATTTGCATACATATGCCCATAAATAGACACAATACCATTTCCATGATCAATCTTAACATAGTTACCAAAGCCACCACCATCACCTGAACAAGTATGAGTTTGACTATTATACCATCCATTAGGATAATCAATTCGAGAACCTTGCTCAGGATATATTACAACCCCATCCATTGTTGCAATAACATTGGCGCCATTAACAGGAGCATCAATATCAATTGCCCCATGAGCACCTTGATGCGTTGAATCATCACCAGCAAAAGTAGCATTAATTTTAACACTACTAGGAGTACCAGTAGCAAATTGTTTCCCATCAACAATAGAAACATCTAAACTACCAATTGGCCACCAATAACCAGTATTATTAGTAGTAGAAACATAACCTCCATATGTGTAACTATTTGAAGAATTACTTCCTACATCATCAATATCAATTATTCCCAAAACAATAAGAGGAGTAAATAATATAACAATAAAAATGATGATAAATACAAAAGGAGCAGCAACACCAACTATAATAAGTTTCTTTTTTAAATTTCTATTGGAATTAATATTTTGGTTACTATTATCGGTCAAATTACCAGTAGTATTATTATCAATATTATTATTTAAAGCAGCAGTGTTAGAACTATTTTGATTGACATTTTTACTACCAAACATGCCATTTTTTTCTGCAACAACTTTATTAAGTTTATCACCAGTTTCACTTTCACTTAATTTATTAGAAAAATTTTGAATTTTTCTTCCGACAGGTGATATTTTACTCGCAGTATTCATAGCTTTTCCGAGTTTCTCCGTACTTTTACCACCACTAATTTTATCTGCTGCTTTTATAGCTCCACCTATAGCCATTCCATAAGGATTTTTTGAAGCAATGGCAACTTCCGCAGCATTTCTAATATTATTAGCATTATTTTGAATATTTCTATGTTTTTGTGCATCACTATTATTTTCATCTGCCATAGTTACCACCACCTATTCCGCTAATTATTAATAATTATAAACCACCACCAGCGCCAAATGATTCCAATTCCTCTTCAGTAACAATTACATTAATTTGCATTCTTCTATTACCACATACAAATAATGCCTCACCTTGACTAAATCTTTTAATAGCTTCTTTTTCATTATCATTTAAATCTATAAGCATTCCCAAATCTTCTACTGATTGTTTCTTTAATCCCATAGCAAGATAATAAGAAGCATTATCAAATATTGCCTTACCATGCATTAAAATACCATCAGCAACAAAATCAGAAGGCTGCTGAGTAATAATAATTGTACCAGTATTATACTTTCTAGCTCTTCTTTGTACTTGAGCAAGAAATTCAGCGCCAAGTTCATTTCTTGCACCAAGAAGTACATGGGCCTCATCAACAGACAAAACAGTATTAACACTAGGATTCAAACAAAGTCCCCAAGCAAATTTAAGAACATTAAATAATAATGCATTCCTAATATTAGCATCAGAATTCATAAGTTCTTTAATATTAAACACGATATAATCGCTTTCAGTATTAATAGAGGTTTTTCCATTAAAGAAATATTGAAGTTCTCTAACTAAAGGTCTAAGCTTTAATTCCAATCTTTCCATAACATCTCTTTCATGAGTTTTCTCTGTCATAGATGTAAGTTTACTTGTAACAGTAACATAAACATCACTAAATATAGGGTAATCAGCTGATGTAAATTTAGAGAAATCACTAGTAAAAGTAATACCAAATCTAGCATAAGTATCTTGTACTACCTCACTAAATAAAGTTAAAACATCATCTTCAATATCAGGAGAATAATACTTCATAAAAGCTTTTAATGATTGCAAAGTTTTATTAAGAACAGTGTAACCAAGACCATTTTGAATTTCAGTTTCATCAGCATCCATAATAACCTCAAGTGGATTAACCATACCAAATTCTCCACCTTTACCAAGATCAACAACATCACCTCCGTAGGCCCTAGTCATTTCACTAATTTCGCCTTCAGGGTCAACCGCTACTATCTGATAACCATTTCTAATATGACTTCTAAGTATTAATTTAGCAGCAGTACTCTTACCACTACCAGAAGTACCAAGTATAATCATATTAGCATTATTTCGATTATTTTCTTTTCTCAATTGATACAAAAATTGATTAAATAAAACAACACCACCAGAAAAATCAACACCAAGTAAAGTTGATAAACCATCATCTTTAATACTATCAAAGATAAAAGGATACATTGCGGCGATAGTAGGAGATGGCATTGGAGTACCAATTCTATCTTCTATCACTTGTTTTTCAAATATAGGAAGCATAGATTTAAATACTCTTTCTTGTTCAAATCTTAAAGGAATAGCTCTAAGTTCCATAGCATCCATGTAATTTTTAACATTAACCTTTTTCATTTCAAGTTCTTCCCTAGTATCCGCTGTAATCATAATATGCATTTGAAAATCAAAAGTTTTAGCCTGCGAAGCAGTAAACTGCTGTATAAAATACTCAAGTGAATCTACATCTTGTCTAATTCTTTCCTGAATAGTTCTATCCTTCTCAAGCTGATATTTACTTTTCAAATCAGATATTTCCTTATTAAGCATTTTAGATAAAACTTTAAATTCAACTGGTATATGTTTAATAACAAGCTTGACACCAGACATATTAGTCAAATTAGATAAATATCCAGGTCCAATAAATCTTGGATAAGAAATAACCGTTAAAATTGTAGCATACTTATCACTTATAACAAAATCAGAAGGATTAAACTGTATTCCTTTCGGAGCAATTTCACTTTTAAAATTCATTACGAAGTCACCACCTTAAAATTAGTAGTCATTCCCCCATTAAGAAAATTGTCTAATATTACTCTTAAATCATCATTAGAAGTTTGAACAGCCTCCAAACCCGAATTAGCAAGACCTGTAATCAGAGTTCTAAGTCTTTTTTGAATAATATCGTCATTCTTTTCTTTAAATAAGATGTAATATTCCGTATCAGTAACGCTATTGTTCATAAAATCATTTGCCTTATTGATATCCTGATTAATAAGTTTTCTAACAGCAGGACTAGTACTCTGATTATATAATAATTGTAATCTGGCTAAATAAGCATTTAAATCAACTGGTCTATCAGCACTAATAAGCCAAAACTCAAAATCAATAGTGTTATAAAAATTCTTAAGTGCCACAATAACATTATCTTGAGTAGCCTGATCAAGAATAAATATATTTCTTGGCTTTATCTTAACACCAGTAACCTTATATTTGTTATCAAGAATAATATAGCCATTATTAATATTACTTACTGGAATCCAATCTTCAGAATAACCACTATTTCTTTTCTTTGTCGAGCTTTTCATAAAAACACCAACCTCTCCATTTATAATTTCTTCTTTCCGCAAAAAACCTATATATACTCTGTATAGCACATAAAACATTATGATAATAAGGAATTGGAACTACCAATAGTCCAGTAATAGCAACTGGTAAACAAGATATAAGTATTAATACAGTATCATTAGAATTAACAACAACAAATAACATTAATGACACAAAAGCCCCAATACCAAACATAATCAAATCAATAGGTCTAAAAATATTAAATATAAGTGTACCCTTCTTAGCATTAGCAGGTACTAAATAACCATTCACTATGTATCACACTCCCT